>JBOHFU010000201.1:0-6587 GCA_050699675.1 Pseudonocardiaceae bacterium | reverse complement strand
CGCCCTACTCGAATCGCGGATTGACGAAAGGCAGTGAGCGGTATGCGGTTCGTCGATGAGTACCGGGATGCCGAGAAGGCCCGTGCGCTCGCCGCGAAGATTGCGGCGCTGTGCGAACCAGGGCGACACTACAAATTCATGGAGGTCTGCGGCGGGCACACGCACACCATCTACAAGCACGGGCTGGAAGACTATCTCCCAGAGTCGATCAGCCTGGTGCACGGGCCGGGATGCCCGGTGTGCGTGATCCCGATGGGCCGGGTGGACGACGCGATCGCGCTGGCCGAACAGCCGGACGTGATCATGACGTCCTTCGGTGACATGATGCGGGTGCCAGGCGGGCGCGGATCGTTCTTCGACTCCTCGGCCGCCGGCACCGACATTCGGATGGTCTACTCGCCGCTCGACGCACTGAAGATCGCCCGGCGGAACCCGGACAAGCATGTGATCTTCATGGCGATCGGGTTCGAGACCACCGCGCCGTCCACCGCGATGACCGTGCTGCGGGCGGCTGCCGAGGGCATCGAGAACTTCTCAATCTTCTGCAACCACGTCACGATCATCCCGGCGATCAAGGCCATCCTCGACTCCCCCGACCTGCGGCTGGACGGATTCATCGGCCCCGGCCACGTCTCGACCGTCATCGGCTGCCGGCCCTACGAGTTCATCGCCTCGGAGTACCGCAAGCCGCTGGTCACGGCGGGGTTCGAGCCGCTGGACATCCTGCAGTCGGTCTACATGCTGCTGCAGCAGCTGGCCGAGGGACGCTGTGAGGTGGAGAACCAGTACTCCCGGGTGGTGCCGTGGGATGGCAACACGGTTGCCCTGCGAGCGGTCGGTGAGGTGATGGAGCTACGCCCCTTCTTCGAGTGGCGTGGGCTGGGTTTCATCTCGCACTCGGCACTGCGGGTCCGGGAGCGTTATGCCGCCTTTGACTCGGAGCGGCACTTCGAGCTGCCCGGGGTTCGGGTCGCCGACCCGAAGGCATGCCAATGCGGCGAGGTGCTCAAGGGCGTGCTCAAGCCCTGGGAGTGCAAGGTGTTCGGCACTGCGTGCACGCCGGAAACACCGATCGGCACCTGCATGGTCTCCTCCGAAGGAGCCTGCGCGGCGTACTACAACTTCGGCCGGTTCAGCCGCCAGCGGGTCCGCGAGGCTACTCAGGTACATCAGATAGAGATGCCTCAGGTCAAGGCGAGCCAGGTATGACCCAGTACCAGGACACCACCCAGCAACACCAGGCGGACTGGGCGGAGGCAGCCGTCGCCGAGCACTCCGCCGAACATGACGCCGGGCACCCTGCTCATGCCCCGGCCGGGACGGAGCACCCCGGCCGGGAGCAGTTGGTGCTGGAACGCATCGAGCGGGCTCGGCGGGCCCGGCCCCGAGTACGCGAGAAACTCATCACCCTCGCGCACGGCGCCGGCGGCAAAGCCAGCCAGTCGCTGATCGAGGCGATCTTCCTGGATGCCTTCCGCAATCCCCTGCTGGAACCTCTTGAGGACGCCGCGACAGTGGTCGCCGGGGATACGCGGCTGGCCTTCACCACTGACTCCTATGTGGTGTCGCCGCTGTTCTTTCCGGGCGGTGACATCGGCGACCTTGCGGTCAACGGCACAGTCAACGATCTGGCCGTCTCCGGGGCACGGCCAGCTCATCTGTCCACGGGGTTCATCTTGGAGGAGGGTTTCCCGGTCGAGGATTTGCGGCGGATAGTGACGTCGATGGCTGCGGCCGCTGCGGCGGCCGGGGTCTCGATCGTCACTGGCGACACCAAGGTCGTGCAGCGGGGCAAGGGCGATGGTTGCTACATCAACACGGCCGGGATCGGATTGCTCACTGACAACCTGACCCTGGGGGCAGCCACCGCCCGTCCCGGTGACCTGGTGATTGTCTCCGGCCCGGTGGGCGACCACGGCATCACCGTCATGCTGGCGCGTGGTGAGATGGACATCGAAGCCGATCTGGTCTCTGACACCGCGCCGGTGCACGGCCTGGTGCGGGGGCTGCTCGACGCGGTGGGTCCAGACGTCCGGGCGATGCGCGACGCCACGCGTGGCGGGGTCGCCACGATCCTCAACGAGGTGGCCACTGCTTCAGGCGTGGCGGTAGTGGTTGATGAGGATGCCGTCCCGGTGCGCGCGGAGGTCCGCGGGGCCTGCGAGCTACTGGGCATCGACCCGCTCTACGTCGCCTGTGAGGGGCGGATCGTCGTGATCATCGACCCGGATGCGGCCGATGCCGCGGTGGCCGCGTTGCAGGCGCATCCACTCGGCGCCGGTGCTGCGGTGGTCGGCCGCGTCGCGGCGGACCCGCCCGGGCTGGTCCTGCTCAAGACCGGGTTCGGTGGCACCCGGATCATCGATCTGCTGGTCGGCGACCCGCTGCCGCGGATCTGCTGAACACGTTCTAAGGAGGTTCGCTGACTAAGAGTGAGCTGGTCACCGAGATCTTGGCCGATTGGCCCGAACACGGTGATATGGTCTACATCGAACGCCGGGGCGACAGCTACACGGTGCAACGCATTGGCACCGGTGGGGCTTTCGCTGGGCCAGCGCCGGATGCGCCATTACCCGATGCCTGGATCTATTACAGTGGCTGGGCGGCGCACCACCAGAATGACGTGTCGGCGTTCTTTGACGACCTGTTCGCTGAGATGGAGGCGGCGGCCGGGGGTCATGATCGTTGCCGTTGGTCAGCGGATGACCCTTGGCCGCATGCGCACTGAGTCACGGCACTGAGTCGAGGTGCGATGGTTTACCGCATCCACGCGTCGGACCGGGCGGCGTTCAAACGCTGCCGCCGGGAATGGGACCTGAGTTCGCCCAACCGGCAGAATCTCGAACCCGACCCGCGGCCAGGATTGATCGATCTGAACCAGGCGCTGCGTGATGCGCTTGCCGTGTACTACTTCCCCGGGATGTGGGAGTGGGACAGGGCCATCGTGCAGCCCCTGGTGCATCGGGCTCTGGAACGGTCGGTGCGCGGCCAGCTGGAGGTCGCGGCCGATGAACAATCCCAGCAGGAGGCGTTGAACCGGGGCCATGCGCTGCTCGACGCCTACGCGACGTGGGCCCCGGCGGTAGACCAGTTCACCCCGATTCGCGTCGAAACCGACTTCGAGGTGAACATTCCCGACCCGGCGGCGCCCGACACAACTCTGCTCACGCCGAGCGGGGCGGAGATCCGGTACACCGACCGGGTCGACCTGCTCGCCATCGACTCCGACGACGCCTATTGGGTGATCCAGCACCGGCTGGTCACCGACGGCTGGGCCGATCAGGACGCCCTGCAGCTCGACGAGCGGACGATCGCGTGGTGCTGGGCGTGGCCGCTGTTCTACCTGGGGATGCGGATCTCGGGCACGGTCTACAACGAGATCCACGCCGACGCCGGCGAGCCAGGCATGGGCGAGCCGGACCCGGCAGCCCCGCCGCGGGCGGGACATCAGCAGGTGCGGCACCGGCGAATGTATGCCGGCAGCGGCACCGTCCCTGGTGAACGGTTGCATGCCGAGGGCACCGACGCGTTTCGCCGCACCCGAATCCGGCGTGGCGACACCGAACTGACGGCGGCCGGCGCAGGCCTAGCCGCCGAGGTCAGCGCCGCTACCAGTACCGACCTCGAGATCTATCCCAGCCCGGAGCCAGGGATCTGCGCGCGCTGCTCCTACCGTCCCCCATGCCTGGTGCTGAACCAAGGCGATGACGCCACCGCCGAGTTGTCGAAGTCCTACCGGCAGCGCGCGCCCGAACCGATCCAGGAGGGGCGGCTCGGCGGCGTGACATGGTCGATGAACCGCGGTGCCGCACCGCCCCGATGGGCACGCGGTTCCTGACAGCCCGCGTTAGTAGGGTCGGGGCCTATGGCTGCTGCTCTCGTGTGGATTTCTGGGGCGTCCGGCGGCATCGGAAAGGCGCTGGCCGAGACCGTCCCTTGGGGTGGCGCTCGGGTGTTCGGGATAAGCCGGCGGCGTCCAGAGGGCGCCATCGAGTACCTTAAGGCTGATCTGGCCGATCCGTCGGTGTGGCCCACGATCGGTGCATCGTTTCACCGGGAAATGGAAGGCTTCGACGGCGAGCACGTCGCGTTCATCCACGCCGCCAGCACCATCGACCCGACCGGCTTCGCTGCCGACGTCGATAGCCACGCCTACCTGCCCAACGTACTCCTGAACAGCGCCTCCCCGCAGGTGCTCGGTCAGCTGTTCCTCGCTGCCGCCCGCTCGCTCGACGCACGCCGCCACCTCGTCATGCTCACGTCGGGCGCTGCCCGGAGTGTCTACCCGGGATGGGCGTCGTATGGGGCGGGCAAGGCTGCGCTCGACCAATGGGTGCGCAACGCCGGCGCCGAACAGGACGTGCGTGGAGGCGTGCAGGTGTTGTCCGTCGCACCGGGGACGGTCGACACCGCGATGCAGGAGAAACTCCGCCAGACTCCGGAAGCGGACTTCCCGAGTCGCCAGAAGTTCCTGGACCTCCATGAGCAGGGCAATCTCAGTGATCCGCTGCACGTGGCTGGTCAGATCTGGGCGCTGATCGACCAGGGCATTGACAATGGCCTAGACAACGGCAGTGTGATCGACCTCCGAACGCGCTGAGCATTGCTGCCGCTGGTCACAGGCTCACAGCCGCAGCGATGGCGACCTGGCCGAGGCTGATTCCGCCGTCGTTGGGCGGTACCCGGGAGTGCGTGAGCACCCGGAAACCGGCCCGTTCCAGCCCGGCCACGGTGCGCTCGAGCAGCAGCACATTCTGGAACACCCCGCCGGACAGGGCCGCGGCACCCACCCCGGTGGCCTCCCGCAGCATCAGGCACACCCGGACGATCGCATCGGCGACGCCGTGGTGGAACCGGGTGGCGATCACCTCTCGCGGCACCCCCGCTCGCAGGTCGGCCACCACGGCATGCACCAGATCCGCGCCGTGCAACTGCAGCGAGGGTCCCTCGGTCACCGCGGCCGGGTAGCTTCCCTTTTCGGTCAGGTCGGCCCGCTGCTCGAGCTCCACCGCGGCCTGGCCCTCGTAGTTGATCGAGTCACGGACCCCGAGGATCGCCGCGACGGCGTCGAACAGCCGTCCTGCGCTGGAGGTCAACGGTGCGTTCACGCCGCGACCGGCCATCGCCAGCACGGCATCCCACTGCTCAGCGTTGCGCCGTACCAGCTCCTCCGGCGCTTCCGAGCCCAGGTAGGCGGCGGCCATCCGCCAGGGTTGCCGGATGGCCGTGGCGCCGCCGGGCATCGGCACCGGAACCAGATGCGCCAGCCGCTGGAACCCGGTCAGGTCGGCCAGCAGGAACTCGCCACCCCACAAGGTGCCATCGCTGCCGTAGCCCAACCCGTCGAAGGCCACGCCCAGTACCGGGCTGGCATCGCCGTTGTCGGCGAGGCAGGACGCGATGTGCGCGTGGTGGTGCTGCACCCCAACGAGCTCCACGTCAGGGCACTCCAGGGCGTATTTGGTGGACAGGTACTCCGGGTGCAGGTCGTGCGCAACCACCTCCGGTACCACGTCGAAGAGCCGCCCGAAGTGCGCGATGCCCTCGGTGAACGAGCGCAGGGTCTCGTAGTTCTCCAGATCGCCGATGTGGTGGGACATGAACGCGTGCCGTCCGCGAGCCAGGCAGAAGGTGTTCTTGAGTTCGGCACCACAGCCGAGAATCGGCCGGGGCACCGGTCGCGCCAGCGTCAACGGTTCGGGTGCGTAGCCGCGGGACCGGCGGACCGGGAGCTCGGCGCCACGGAACACCCGCACCACCGAATCGTCGGTGCGCATGTGGATCGCCCGGTCGTGGGTCAAGAAGGCGTCCGCTATCCCGGTCAGCCGGCGACCCGCGTCGTCGTCCCGGTAGGCGATCGGCTCGTCGGAGATGTTGCCGCTGGTCAGGACGATGGGCGCGGCGGTGGCGCGCAGCAGCAGGTGATGCAGCGGGGTGTAGGGCAACATCAGTCCGAGCGAGCGGTTGCCGGGCGCGACCGCTGGGGCGACGGGGGCCTCCGGACGACGCGGCAGCAGCACCACCGGGCGCCGCCGGCTGACCAGTACCCGCTCCCCCACCGGGTCGATCACACAAAGTTCGTGGGCTGCGTCCAGATCGGCCACCATCACCGCGAACGGCTTGTCTTCGCGGTGCTTACGCGCGCGCAACAGGGCGGTCGCGGCGGCCCCAATATCCCCGCCGGCCATAGCCGCGACGTGGTAGCCACCGAGCCCCTTGACCGCCAGCACCGCCCCGCCGGTCAGCAACGCCGCAGCCTCGGCCAGCGGGTCGCCGGGCTGCTCGGTGCCGTCAGCGCCGAGCAGCCGCAGCCGGGGACCGCAGGCGGGGCAGCACACCGGCTGAGCGTGAAAGCGCCGGTCGGCGGGATCGTGATACTCGGCGGCGCAGGCGGTGCACATCGCGAACGGCGCCATGGTGGTGAACGGCCGGTCGTAGGGCACGTCACGCACAATGGTGAACCTGGGACCGCAGTTGGTGCAGTTGATGAACGGGTAGTCGAAGCGGCGGTCGGTGGGATCGGCCAGCTCGCGCAGGCAGTCCGCGCAGGTCGCGCTGTCCGCCGAGACCAGGGTGTCCCGCCGGCC
>JBOHFU010000200.1:0-6612 GCA_050699675.1 Pseudonocardiaceae bacterium | reverse complement strand
CGGGCCTCGTCGATATGCTCACCAAGCACGCTGATAGCCAGTGCCCGCATGAGTTCGAGCACGACCGGCAACGGATCACGTATGGGGATCGTTTCGGTCACGTTTTTCCTGTTCATGGCTCCTCTACCTCCGTTGCTGCTAGGCCGGTCTGGGTCGTACCCTGAGACCTAACCGGCCGTAGCGGGTGGTAACCAGGGCGCCTACCGGGCAAAAATAGGACGTTTACCGAACCGACCAGCAGAAATTAGGATCAAGTGAGATCAAGGAGGGCATGGAATGGCGGCCAAGCGGCACCGCCTCGCGCAGCGCCGGAAAGCAGTCGGCTTGACTCAAGAGGAGCTTGCCGAGAGGCTCGGTGTCGATTCCAAGACAGTCCGACGATGGGAAAGCGGCGAGACCGAAGATGGCCCACAACCGAGATTGCGGCCACAACTTTCCCACTACTTGCAAGTATCGGCCGAACAGCTCGAGGAACTGCTTGATGAGGACCCCGATGTTTCCGATCGCGGGGAGTCGTTGCCGGGTTCAGTGTTGCCACAGCTCGGCGATGAGTCCGAGAAACATGACCTGGTGAACCTTGACGGACCAGCTACAATATTTTGTCCGGTGGTCGTGGATGGCCGTGTGCTTCTCGTCCCGTTTGATGGGCATATCAATGCGAGCATTTGGGAGACTATGAGTCCGCCTAATCGTCGATCAGTACTTGGCTTCGGCGTTGCCGCCGCAGCCGCGTCCGTGCTTGATACAAAAAATGCCGCACACGCGCTCCATCAGACCGTCACACCGCTAGCACTGCCCGCTCCGGCGCCTGCATCATGGGCCACGACCATTTACGACGCCGTACTGAATCCGATGGATGCCGCGCGCAGAGCCGCCGCTTCCTTGGATGAGGGTGTACACAATCTCCCCACGTTGCGCGTGATGATCGACCGAGCCATGCACGTGTCGCTTTCCTCCGACTACGGAGCACTCGAACAGTCACTCCCTACCTTGATCGGGTGCGTTGAGGCGGCAACCATGCAGCACCATAGAGCTGAGCGTGCTGCGCACCTGGCACTGTCTGACGTCTACGCCGTTGCCGGCTGGACGCTTATCAAGGCGGACAGCCCGGTAGGGGCATGGATCGCGGCTCAGCGAGCCATCCAAGCCGCTGAAGAGGGAGGCGACGTCCTTCGGATCGCTGCTGCCACCCGCTGCCTCGCCGAAGTGCACATGCGAGCAGACAACTTCGAAGAGGCCACGCGAACAGCCTTGCTGGCAACAGTGCAGCTAGATAGCGTCCCACGAGAAGAAAAGCTCACCGCCACCTCGCTCCGTGGCGCTGCCTTGCTCACTGCTGCAGCCGCATCAGCGCGGCGAGGGGACAGCCGCGAGGCGCACGCGGCGTTGCGAGCAGCAGCGGTGTGCGCGGTGGAACTCGGCCTGGAGCGTTCCGATCTCGCCACAGTCTTCGGCCCGACCAACGTGGCCATACACCAGGTGGCTATCGCCATCGAGCTGGGTGACGTGCACGACGCCCTTCGCCATGTTCCTGCGGTGCAACTAGACCGGATGCCCACAGTACTCACCGAACGACGAGCACGGTTCCTCGTTGACGTAGCACGCAGCTACGCACAGGTGAAGGACGACGCGGCCGCCATCGACGCGCTGCTACAGGCCGAGATGATCGCCCCTGATGAGCTGCGATACCACCGACTGACCCATGACCTGGTAATTCAGCTCCTCACACGGGAGAGCCGAACCTCTGAGCTTCGGGCGCTCGCTACTCGTTGCCACCTACTCAACTAGGAATACCCTATGACCTCGGCGCACCAGGACCAGTCAGGCGAACTGCGACTGCTGCACTGGAATATCCATTCGTGGCGTGACGATGCTGGCGCGTCGAATCTCGAATCCGTGATCAACCTAGTGCGAGCAACTGACCCGCACGTAGTATCGCTCGTTGAGGTGGATGAGTCATGGGGACGCCCCTCAGAGCTCGCTGAGGTAGCGGAGCGCTGCGGCTACTCCTCGATCTTTGTGCCTACCTTCGAGTTTGGTAATGATGCACCAGCCGGGGGGTTTGGTAATGCACTCCTGAGCAAATTACCTATCCTTGCCGTCCGGCAACGACAGCTTCTGTGGCCGCCAAAGCTTTACGACGGCAGTGAGCCATCCGAGCAACGCTCGGTCCTGTTTGCCAAGTTTCAGACTGCTACTAGGCCGGTGTGGATCGGCAGTACACACCTACCCCGCAGCGAGGCAGAAGCCCAAGCGGATGCCGCGCAGCGACTTGTGGCGATGACTCAGGAACTGACGGACCAGTGGCTGCTCCTCGGTGACTTCAACATGCCAGCCTCTGTCTGGCTCGATGCGTATCCGTTCTTGGCCGCATACTCGATGCCGGCGAAGCCGACATATCCCGCTAAAGACCCGGTAGAGCCGATTGACTACTGCGTGGCGCCACAAGAACTACCAGTACAGGCTGAAGTGTTAGTAGAGGTGGGGTCTGATCATTTGCCCGTGCTCGTGGCCTACACAAACACCACTCCTGACCGCAGGAAAATTCGGTAGCGCAGCCGGGTCGAACTCCGCCGCGTACCGCCGGCCTCAATGGGGTCCGGCCCCGGGGACCGGAATCAGTGGCGCGTCGTTGCGCCGCCACCACCTGGTCTGAGCCCTGCCTCAATGGGGTCCGGCCCCGGGGACCGGAATCAGGAGCCGGATTACTGGTTTGACCAGGGAGTGTTATTTAGGCCTCAATGGGGTCCGGCCCCGGGGACCGGGATCAGAGGACGGCGTCCCCAAGTGGGAGGCCCACGTCTACGCGCCTCAATGGGGTCCGGCCCCGGGGACCGGAATCAGCTGGAGCAGCCCCAGCGCCGTCGCTGCGATCACAGTGGACTTGCCTCAATGGGGTCCGGCCCCGGGGACCGGAATCAGTTCCCGGGTTTGGAATTGTCTTTGGGTCGGTGAGCTACGCGCCTCAATGGGGTCCGGCCCCGGGGACCGGAATCAGCTCGCCGTCCGGCGGTGTGGGTGACCCGCAACGGACCTTCGCCTCAATGGGGTCCGGCCCCGGGGACCGGAATCAGCCAGTCGCAACCCTGAGGTGATCCGCGACTGGTTCTCCTCGCCTCAATGGGGTCCGGCCCCGGGGACCGGAATCAGGTCCGTCGCCGATCGCAAGAGGGCCGCCCGATGACCGCGCCTCAATGGGGTCCGGCCCCGGGGACCGGAATCAGACCGGTCTGGTGGGGACCGTCACCGGCACGATGGTCCTGGCCTCAATGGGGTCCGGCCCCGGGGACCGGAATCAGGTCCATCTCATTGTCGACGACCCTCCTGTCGTCCGTTGCCTCAATGGGGTCCGGCCCCGGGGACCGGAATCAGGACTCCGACCGCACCAAGCGACTCCTCGCTGCTTACAAGCCTCAATGGGGTCCGGCCCCGGGGACCGGAATCAGATACGGACGGCCATGTCGGGCCGAACCTCGCTTACTAGCCTCAATGGGGTCCGGCCCCGGGGACCGGAATCAGAATCTGGTCGGCGGTGGGGTTGTAGGAGATCCAGTCGTGGCCTCAATGGGGTCCGGCCCCGGGGACCGGAATCAGGCCGTCCTCGTAGGGGATGTAGAAAGTCCCGATCAGCTCGCCTCAATGGGGTCCGGCCCCGGGGACCGGAATCAGGGCTCGCGGAAAAACGGGCCTGCGACCTGGGAGTATACCGGCCCGCGCGAGGGGTGGCAGCGGGGCGGGCTGATTCGGCGGAGGAGCTGCCATGTGATGGTGGCGAAAAGGGGCGCTGACCTGCGTGCGAGCGCTCCCCGGGCTTCGACGCAGTACCGGACCGCTCGCAACGATCACACGACCTGCGGGCCAGTTGCCGGCAGGCGGCGGGGGCGTCCCAGGGTGCGTACTGCGGCGGGCGCGTGTAGTGGCCCGAGATCGATCTGGACGACGCTGTCCTCATGAAGATTCATCACCCCCGTCACGGCCGACTCCAGCTCCGCAAGCTCGGCAACCGTGAGATCGCACAGGAACACCGAATACTGCAGACGCTCACCATGGTCCTCCATCAGGGTGCAGATCCGCCGCAGCCGCTTCGGGTCGGCGATGTCGTAGGCCATCAGGTACCGGCGGCGGGCCACCGCGTCACCTCGTGACCATCGGGATGTACTCCGGTATCTCGCCGACCAGCACCGCCGCCAGCAGCCGGGCCTGCACGTCGAGCACCCGCCGGTAGCTGATCCGGTATTGGAAGACCGGGTGCCGGATCTCGGTGTCCAGTCGCCGCTCGTAAGCCTTCAGCACGGTGCGGCGCCCATCGGCGGTCAGCGATACCGCCCCGGCCCGCCGGATGAAGTCCGACGGGGTGATCTCCCCGTTGTTGAGCAGTCCGATCACCACCGAGTCGGCGATCAGTGGCCGGAACTCCTCGGCGAGGTCCAGCGCGAGGGACGGCCGGCCGTAGCGGGAGCGGTGGTAGACGCCGAGGTAGGGATCGAACCCGACGCCGAGCGTGACCGCAATCAGGTCCTTGGTGAGCATCGAGTAGCAGAACGACAGCAGCGCGTTGAGCGGGTCTGGCGGCGGGCGGCGGTTGCGTCCCAGCTGCGAGAACTCGGCGCCGAACGGCTCCGCCACGCCCACCAGCATGGACGGCAACGCCCCGAAGTACATCCGCGCCGCGGTGCCCTCGATACCCAGCAGGCTCGAAAAGGAACCCGTCTCGCGGGCCTGCTCCGCAAGCCGTTTGAGCGCATCCACTGTGGACGACACGTCACCGCGAGAGTTGCGACGCAGCAGCGTCCGGCAGTTCATGATCTTCCCGGCAATCATTCGCTGGGCGAGCCCCGCGCCTCCTTGGGCATGCGCCACCGTCTGCTGCCGTCGCAGTTCGACGTACTTCGACGGCTGCCCCAGGGCGAATCCCTGCAGCCACCCGCCGCTGCTCAGCCACAGCACCGGGATCCCCCGCGCGAAGCACTCCCCCAGCGCCTGGGTGCTGACCTGCACGCGCCCGAATACCGCCAGCTGCGACACATCCAGCAGACGCCACGAGGCGAGCTTCTCCTTCTTCAGGGTCACCTCGAGGCGCCCGCTGCGGACACCGACGAAGGCACCCGGTTCGGTGACGTAGACCGGTCGCTGGTCCGGGTCTCGGGGCACCAGCCGGCGCGGTGGCTGCTCGCGGCGGGACAGCAGCGCGTTGGTCTCGTCCGGTAGGCACAGCCCGACCAGCGAGCATCTCGGACACTTGGGACTGTCGACCAGCGGCAGTGGCGGAGTGGCCCGATCGGCCACTCCCCGCGCGTCGGCGACCACGTCGGCCGCCCAGCTCAACCGTTCCGGCGTCAGTTCTACCCGCACCCGCTGGCGGGTCTCGGCGTACCACAGCTCAGCGTGATCGCACTGGTAGCCGTGCTCGCGCAGCAGCAGCGCCTGCAGGCAGACCTGCACCTCGTCGCTGGGCCACGGCGTACCGTCAGGTTGCGGTGATCCCTTCTTGTAGTCCACCGGCACGACGGCGCCGCCGTCGCCTTCTATTAGGTCGAGCTTGGCGATCACGCCGAGCCGCTCGGAACTCACCGTGACCGAACGGGCCCGGCGCAGCTCACCGTCTTCGGGCAAGGGGGCCGCGCCGGACTCCACGTCAACCTTGCGGTGTACCTGCTGGCCGAGCCGGGTGTCGTCGTTGTCCGCGAACCGGGCCTCGACCCACTCCAGGTAGAACAACCGCGGGCAGTAGACGAACTCGTTGACCATCCGGGCCGGCAGCAGGTCGGAGTCCACGGCTCAAGGCTCCGGTATAGACATTGTCATTACTCGGAGCAGGTGACACGGAGGATGGTTACCATGACGTTTCCATCGGAGAAGGTGTAAAGGTCGGAGAAGGTGTAAAGAATGATGCCCGTCCCACCGAAAGTGGTGGTGTAACTGTCCCAACGCTTGTCATACTTACCGACGGCGTAGGGGTCACGTTCCAGGTCGACCATCCTGGCGTCGAACGCGGTTCGCGCCGAGCGAGGCAGATGATCCCGCTGATTAGCGGCTTCGGTGACATAGCGGACCCGGTACCGAGCCATCGAACCTCTTCCACCTGGCTTACCAACGGCCCTCGTCGGCGAAGACCGACTCGTCGCCTGAGTTGATCCGGTTCAGGTCCTCGGCCACACCATCGAGTATCTCGGGGTTGAGACACATCACTGCCCGCACCCACCAGGTGTGCTGCACCAGCGTGAGTACCGGTTCCAGATCGAGAGTGTCCGCGGCACGCGCGAGAGCGGCGCGGTACTCCGCTTCGAACTGCTCCCGTTGTGCGGGATCCAACGCATCCCGGATCGCCGCTGGGGTCTTCGGCACCCCCCGCACGTACACGCCGACAGGCGAGGGCGACGCGGGCACCGTAACAGGCGACGGTTCAGGGGTGGACATGTTGCCTCCATCGGTCAGGTCTCACGTCAGCGACACAGTCACCGAACTCCGGCACGTACTGGGCCTACATCAGCTGATGTCGACAGAGGCGGGCTGTCATGACCTGAACCTCGCTGCGCCCGGTCAGAACCGGTCACGCGGCCAGGAACAGGGTGCGCCGACGCTCGGCGAGCTGGCGGTGCTCGCCTCAATGGG
>JBOHFU010000199.1:0-6612 GCA_050699675.1 Pseudonocardiaceae bacterium | reverse complement strand
CCGATGCACGTGTAGCTGGAGCTTCTTGGCCGCGCGCGGGTCTCGCTGGCCGGCCCAGAGCGCATCCACCAGAACGTCCACCGGCACCGGCGTGTTCGCCCGCGTGAGCAACACCCCGAGCAGCGTGCGATGCATCGGCGCGGACAACCGGGCCGGCTGCCCTCCGTGTCGCACCCGCAGCGGGCCGAGAACCTCGAAGTCCATCTCCACCCCCCGACGCCGGCCTGGCACCGAGTGTAGCCACACGGTGCCAGCTGGTAACCAGACTTTCCCTCGATCGGTGCGCAGGCATGGCTCACTGACCACACCCGTCCCTTCCGGTCACGCCGCGCACGCGGCGGGCCACCGTCAGTGGATGGCAGCAAGCGAGAGGAAAGCGGGAGGCAAGCGGCGCAACCTACCGTGGTCGCTACATCGCTAGCTTCCAATCCCAGGAGAACGGTCAGGCGGGGGACCTGGGATTTCGACGAGACGAGAGAGGGGCCTTTCTAGATGTCTTGGACCTCCGCACGCGTGGCTGGTTCGGTGCTTGCTGCAGCCACCGCCACACTCGCCATGGCAGTACCGGCAAGCGCAGGAGAGGCGCCACATCACAAGAATCCTGGTGTGGGAGCCTCCAATACCGTAGCTTGCGGCCTGAGCTACCCGGACAAGGACAAGCATGGCTGGACAAACTTCCCAGCCAATACTGTTACCTTGCGCAGCGGTCCCAGTAATAGCTGCATTCAGACGGGTCAAGGGCTGCACGACCAGCGCGCCGATTACCTGTGCTACACCCCCGGCGATGGTGGCACATGGACTTTCGTGCGCAACACATCCACTGGAGAGCAGGGCTGGGTTCGGGACGACCAGCTGCCCCACTATGGCAGCGACGTGGTGTGCGAAGACAATCCACCACCATCGACCGTCAGGTCATGACACGCTCGGGACCACGGCCTGCCCCGCGCCCCTGAGTGGTGCGGGGCAGGGGGTCAGTGCGGGCGGGTCATGCGCAGGACGTCTAGGGCTTGGTCTAGTTGGGGGAGGGTGAGAGTGCCGGTTTGGACGTGGCCGCGTGCTATTACCACGTCGCGGATGGTGCGCCGCTCTAGCAGAGCTTGCTTGGCGATCGAGGTCGCCTCCTCGTAGCCGAGGTAGCGGTTGAGCGGTGTCACGATCGCGGGGGAGGACTCGGCGTACTCGCGGCAGCGTTCGACGTCGATCTCGGCGCCCTCGACGACCTTGTCGGCGAGCAACCGCGCTGCCGCGGCGAGCAGTCGGGCCGACTCCAGCAGGTTGCGCGCCATTACCGGCATCATCACGTTGAGCTCCAGGTTGCCCTGCGATCCGGAGAACGCCACGCACGCGTCGTTGCCGATCACCTGGGCAGCGACCATCATGGTCGCCTCGCAGATCACCGGGTTGACCTTGCCCGGCATGATCGACGAGCCGGGCTGCAGATCGGGCAGCCGCAGCTCGGCCAACCCGGTACGGGGACCGGAACCCAGCCACCGGATGTCGTTGGCGATCTTGAAGAGCGAGACGGCGGTGGTGCGCAACGCGCCGGAGCACTCGACCAGACTGTCCCGGGCGCCCTGTGCCTCGATGTGGTCCCGGGCCTCGGTGAGCACGTCCAGGCCGGTGGCGCGGCGCAGCTGCTCGACGACGGCCGTACCGAAGCCTTCCGGAGTGTTCAGTCCAGTGCCCACCGCGGTGCCTCCGATCGGCAGCTCGGCCAGCCGGGGCAGACAGCCCCCCAGCCGCTCGGCGCCGTACCGGGCCTGTGATGCCCAGCCGCCTGCCTCCTGGCCCAGCGTGATCGGCACCGCGTCCATCAGGTGGGTGCGACCCGCTTTGACCACGTCCCGCCAGTCCTGCGACTTCCGGCTCAGTGCCGAGGCCAGGTGCACCAGCGCGGGTATCACGTCGTGCGCGACGGCTTCGGTGGCGGCGAGGTGGATCGTGGTCGGGAACACGTCGTTGGACGACTGCGACGCGTTGACGTGGTCGTTGGGGTGCACCTCGGAGCCGCAGGCCCGGCTCGCCAGCGTGGCGATCACCTCATTGGCGTTCATGTTCGAGCTGGTGCCTGAGCCGGTCTGGAACACGTCGACTGGGAACTGTGCATCGTGCGCGCCGGCCGCGACCTCGTCGGCGGCCGAGGCGATCGCCTCAGCGAGCGTTGGTTCGAGTACCCCGAGCTGGGCGTTCACCCGCGCACAGGCGGCCTTGACCAGGCCAAGAGCGCGGATCTGGGGACGCTCCAGGCAGCGCCCGGAGATCGGGAAGTTGTCCACGGCGCGCTGCGTCTGCGCCCGGTACAAGGCGTCGGCGGGCACCGCAACCTCGCCCATGGTGTCGCGTTCGATCCGGTGCGGCTGCTCGGTGGCGCGGTGCTCGGTCATGGACGCAGTCTCGGTCATGCCCCCAGTCTCGGTCATAGCGGCAGGGCGAAACCCCGCCGGTCTACTCCACCATCCGGGGGAGCTGGTCGAAGTCCACCGAGGCGTACTCGCGCAGCTTGGTCAGGCGGTGGAAGCTGTCGATCATCCGCACGGTACCGGACTTGGAGCGCATCACGATGGACTGGGTGCTGCATCCACCTGCGCCATAGGTCACCCCGCGCAGCAGCTCCCCGTCGGTGATTCCGGTCGCGCAGAAGAACACGTTGTCGCCGCAGACCAGGTCCTCGGTGGTGAGGATCCGGTCGAGGTCGTGCCCGGCGTCCAGCGCCCCCTGGCGCTCGGCGTCGTCCCGGGGCCACAGCCGACCCTGGATCGCGCCCTCCATGCAGCGCAATGCGGCCGCGCTGATGATCCCCTCTGGGGTCCCGCCGATGCCCATCAGGAGGTCCACGCCGGTACCCGGGCGAGCCGCGGCGATCGCGCCGGCGACGTCCCCGTCGGTGATGAACGTGATCCGGGCGCCGGCCTCGCGGACCTGGCGCACCAGATCGTCGTGCCGCGGCCGGTCCAGGATGCACACGGTGATGTCGGAGATGTCCATCCGTTTGGCCTCGGCGACCCGCTTGATGTTCTCGGCCACCGGCGCGGACAGGTCGATCGCCTCGGCCGCCTCCGGCCCGACGGCGATCTTCTTCATGTAGAACACCGCGGAGGGATCGAACATCGTGCGCCGCTCAGACACCGCGAGCACCGCCAGCGCGTTGGGCATGCCCTTGCTCATCAGCGTGGTGCCGTCGATCGGATCGACCGCGACATCGCACTCCGGGCCCTGCCCGTTGCCGACCTCCTCGCCGTTGAACAGCATCGGCGCTTCGTCCTTCTCCCCCTCACCGATCACCACCACGCCGCGCATCGACACCGTGCCGACCAACTTGCGCATCGCGTCCACGGCCGCCTGGTCACCGCCGTTCTTGTCGCCTCGGCCGACCCAGCGGCCGGCGGCCATCGCCGCAGCCTCGGTGACCCGCACCAGCTCCATGGCGAGGTTGCGGTCAGGTTCCTCCCGCGTCGGTTGTGGATGCGGGGTCGACAAAGTACTCATGAGCCCTCCCGGAATGGACTGCGCAACACCGCGATCCTCCCAGAACGCGGTGACGTCCAGCTGAAAAAGGATGGCATCTGTGACGCATCCCTGCAGCGCCGTCTGCGCAGCATGAGGTGGCCTTCGCGCTCATGCTGGGCGCGCATGCGCTAGTACCGTGGGCGGTGAGGTGATGTCCGGTGGCTAAGACTGTGCCGGTGGGCCCTGTTGAGATCGGGCGCCGGGCCCGGGTGATCCGCCGTCACCGTGGGCTGTCCCTGGACGGGGTGGCCGCGCTCGCGGGGATGAGTGCGGATCACCTGTCGATGCTGGAGAGTGGTGAGCGCCGGTTCGAGCGGCGCGGGCAGGTCGAGGATCTCGCGAACGCGATCGGATGTTCGGTGACCGACCTGACCGGGCAGCCCTACCTGCCGGTCGACCGGGCGACCGCGGACGCGCTGGCGGTCGTGCCCGGCATTCGCGAGGCCCTCTGCGACACCACGCTGGACGACCCGCTCGACCTGCCGGCCCGCCCGGTGGCCGAACTGGCCCGGTGCGCGCAGCAGGCTCATGAGCACCTCGATCAGGACCGGTACGCCCATGCCGGGCGGGATCTGAGAACGCTGCTGACCGAGCTGCACGTGCACGCCGCCGCTCGCGACGCCGACACTCGCAAGCCGGCGCTGGCCGCGCTGGTGACGGCCTGCCACGTCGCCGCCACCATCGCGGGGACGATCGGGTATCACGATCTGGCGCTGTCTGTGGGTCGCCGCGAGAATGACGCCGCGACCCGCCTGGGTGATCCGGTCGTCGTCGGGCTGGCCCGCTTTGGGTGGGCCTGGAGGTGGGTCGACGTCGGCGCCCGGCCCCAGGCCGAAGCGGCGAACAGGCTGGCACTGGCAGAGCTCGAAGTGGTGACCGACCCCTCGGTTGCCGACCCCGGTGCGGCCGAGATGCTGGGCATGCACCATCTCCTCGCCGCGAAGCTCGCCGCCCGAGCCGGCCGGGCTGATGACGCGCGCGACCATCTCGACCAGGCCCGCGTGCTGGCCGAGCGCACCGGCGAGCGCAACACTGCCATGCTGCATTTCGGGCCGATCAATGTCGCGCTGTGGACGCTGTCGGTTGGCGTCGATCTCGGTGAGGGTCTGCGGGCCTACGAACAGGCCCACCCCGACCGGGTCGACGTCAACTGCCTGCACAGTCGTAGCCGTACCGGCTGCTACCACTTCGATCTGGCCCGGGCGCTGGCCCAGGCCGGCGAAGCGCGCCATGACGAGGCGGTCCGGCACCTGGACCTCGCCGATCAGGCCGCACCGGTGCGGATGCGCAACCATCCGATCCTCCGGGAGCTGACGGAGGAACTGACCCAGCGGGCCCACCGGCAGTTGCGGGAGGTGGACAGCCTGCTTAACCGCTTCGGCCTCTCCGGGCAGCGTTCACAACGAGTGAACAACTAGATGATCAGTTTCGGGTCTGCTCTGCCTGCGCCGAGATCTGTGAGGTGATGCCCGGTGACCAGGACCGCGCCGGTGGACCTGGAGTCGATCGAGATCGGGCGCCGCGCCCGGCGGATACGTCGGCGTCGCGGGTTGAGCCTGGAGGTGGTGGCCGGGTTGGCGGGGTTCACCAAGAGTTACCTGTCGATGCTGGAGACCGGGCAACGTGGGTTCAACCGGCGCGGGCTGATCGAGGATCTGGCGGGGGCGCTGGGGTGCTCGGTGACCGACCTGACCGGGCAGCCCTACCTCCCGGTCGACCGGGACACCGCCGACGCGCTGGCGGCCGTGCCGGGTATCCAGGTGGCGCTGCACAACTACGGCCCCGACGACGTGCCGGACGTGCGACCCCGGCCGCTCGACGAGTTGTTTGCGTGGGCACAGGCTGCGGAGGAACATCGTGACCAGGCCCGGCTCTCGCTTGCCGGGCGCGATCTGGGCATGTTGATCACCGAGCTTCAGGTGCATGCGTTGACTGCCGGAGCGGCCGACCGATCCCGGGCGTTCACCGCGCTGATCACGGCGTGCATCGTGGCGGCCCACGTCGCCAAGAACGTCGGCAACATTGACCTGGCGGTCACCGCGGCCACTCGTGGCTACGGCCTGGCCCGCCGCCACGACGACCCCGGTCTGTTCGGGTTCGCCTGCTACTCCCGGGGATTACAGCTGACCTGGCTCGGCGCTCGGACCCGTGCCGCCACCACGCTCACCGACGGCATCGACCAGGTGACCCCGGCCGTGCGGCTGAGCGCCGAGGACACGCTCAGTGCGGAGATGCTCGGCATGATGCACCTGACCCAGGCACTGACCGCGGCGCACGAAAAACGCAGCGACGACGCCCACGCCCACGTCGCCGAAGCCACCCAGCTGGCCACCCGGCTGGGGGAACGCAACGGGATGGGACGGCACTTTGGGCCGACCAACGTCGCGCTGTGGCGGCTCGGGGCCGGTATCGAGCTAGGCGAGGGCGTCCGTGCCTACGAGGACCTCACCCGGGCACAGCTGAACGTGCCCGCGCTGGGCAGCCAGTCACGGTGCTGCGCGCTGCATCTGGACGCGGCGCGTGCTCTGGTACAGGACGGGCCTGACCGCGACGCTGAAGCGATCCGGCACCTGGATACCGCGGACCGGCTGGCACCGCAGCGCATCCGGATGAACCCGATCGCCCGAGACCTGGTGATCGACCTGGACCGGCGTGCCCGGCGCCGGGTGTGGGAACTGGACTCCCTGTGCAACCGCTTCGGTCTCCGCTGGAAGGGTCCAGGGAGAGCGAACAATTAGCGATCAGCTTCGGCCGTACCGATCGCCTCACTGATCTGGCAGTGATGATTCGTAGGAAGAACTGACGAGCACAAGTTCGGTGGGGGACAGGTCGATGCCGGCGCGGTCCACGTTGTCCAACACTTCCGACAGCAAGCCGGCCTCTGATCCGTGCCCCACGCCCGGCGGCCCGAGATCCTGACCAAAGTCGACCAGAACAACGTCGTCGCCCCGTGAGCGCCAATCATCGGCGCTCAGTGGTACGAAGTCGGCTGAGACAGTAAGCACGGCCGTTTCAAGATCGCATAGGTAAGCCGAGATCCGCGGTGAACCACTGTCCCGGCGTGGCCTACCCGCGACACCGACCGCTCCTGGGTTCCCGAACTCA
>JBOHFU010000198.1:0-6632 GCA_050699675.1 Pseudonocardiaceae bacterium | reverse complement strand
CGGTACTTCCATGCCAGCCTGAGCGTTCCCGCAAGTCAGGAGCACCACCGATGATTGTCACAACGGTGGCGGAGACCGTTCGCACCCTGAGCAGCACCGGTGGGCAGAACCACAGCCGCTCACTGGCACGTCGCGGATTCTTCTTCAGCGAGACCGAGGCTTTCGACTATCTACGGCTCGCTCCCGGAGAGGAGATCGGCTCACGCGGGCGCCGCGGAACCGAGGAGGCATGGTTCGTATTCCGCGGAGACGGCGAACTCATCGACCGGAACGGCCATGCCCGCCCGCTGCACCGCTACGCCCTGGCTGTCTGCTCATTGAACAGCGGCACACGACTGCGCGCCGGCGGGCAGGGAATGGAAGTTCTGCTCGTCGCGGTGATCCCGGAGCATCTGTCCACTGTGATGCCGACTCGGCTGCCAGTGGCCTAGCGAACCAGTGGCCTCAGACTCCGGTATTGGCCACGGTCACTTCCGGAGTTTGAGCCTAACGAAGGAGTCTCATCATGACTGTAACGGAGCAGACCGCGCAGGCGCCCGACGGTCGGCGGGGCATCCCCGGTGCGACCGCGGTGCACCATGTGGCCTACACCGTGCCCGACCTGAACCAGGCTGTTGAGTTCTTCACCGATGTCATCGGCGCGGAGCTGGTCTACGTCCTGGGTCCGGTCCAGGACAGCGAGGGCGACTGGATGACCCGCAAGCTCGGCGTGGCTGCTGACGCCCGCGCGCATGTCGCCATGCTGCGCCTCGGACCCGTGACCAACCTCGAACTGTTCGAGTACACGGCACCGGACCAGCGCCAGTCGCTTCCCCGCAACAGCGACTGGGGCGGCCACCATTTGGCGATTTACGTCACCGATGTGGACGCCGCGGTCGCTTACCTGCGCACTTGGCCCGGCGTACGGGTACTCGGCGAGCCAGAGACGATTGTCGACGGTCCCATCGCAGGCGACCGCTGGGTGTACTTCCTCACCCCGTGGGGCATGCAGCTGGAGCTGATCCACTTGCCCGCCGGGGCCCCGTACGAAAAGCAAACCCAGGCGCGGCTGTACCTGCCGGACCAGCCCTGGACCAACCAGTGAGGAATTGGCCATGCCTTTCGCCACCGCCGCCATCACCAGCGGCATCGACGAGCCGTTCACGTTAGCGGACATTCGGATCGACGAACCGCGGCCGCATGAGGTCCTGGTCGACATCACCGCAGTGGGCATGTGCCACACCGATCTGTCCGTGCGAGCCGGCCATACCCCCTTCCCCCTGCCCGCCGTGTTGGGCCACGAAGGCGCCGGCGTAGTCGAGCGCGTTGGCCACGCCGTTACCGGCGTCGAGGCCGGCGACCGGGTCGTGATCAGCTTCGACTCGTGCGGGACATGCCTGCCGTGTGAGACGAACCGGCCGGTGCAGTGCAAGCACTGGGCGGCGCTGAACCTGCTCGGGGGCAGCCGCCTGGACGGCAGCCACACCATGACATCAGCGGGGACCTTAGCGGGCGCGGGCGCAGGCCAGCCGCTGCACGGCTGCTTCTTCGGCCAGTCCTCGTTCGCGACCCTCGCCCTGGCGACCGAACGCAACGTCGTCAAGGTTCCCCCGGTAGCACCGTTGGAACTGCTCGGGCCGCTCGGCTGCGGGGTACAGACCGGGGCCGGGGCCGTTTTGAATGTACTGAAACCGAGCCCCGGCTCCACCGTCGCTGTGTTCGGCGGGGGCGCGGTCGGCCTGTCCGCGGCACTGGCCACCCAGCTCACGGGCGCCACCCGCATCATCGTCGTGGACATTGCGCCGTCCCGGCTAGCACTGGCCCGCGAATTGGGTGCCACCGACGTCGTCGACGCACGGGTGGACGATCCCGTCCGCGCGATCTTCGACCTGACCGGTGGCGCTGGCGCCGAGTACACGTTGGAGACCAGCGGTGTGCCCCGGGTGCTGCGCCAGGCGGTGGACGCGTTGGCAGTCGACGGCTACTGCGGTGTCATCGGCGCGCCGCCGTTCGGCAGTGAGGTGAGCCTTGACGTCCCACAGATGCTCGCCCGCAATCCGCACATCGTCGGGATCAACCAAGGTGCAGCCGTGCCACGCCAGTTCATCCCGACACTGATCGAACTACACCTACAGGGTCGTCTGCCGTTCGAGCGCTTCATCCATACCTTCTCCTTCGCCGACATCGAACAAGCAGCTCAGGCGGCACAAGCCGGTGAAGTGGTCAAGCCGGTGCTACTGATCTGATTCCCGATAGGCACGATAGAGGCTGCCGGTGTCAAGGGGACGGCGGTGAGGTGCTATGACGGCCCTGCCCCACGCATTAAAGGCGTTACGACTCATGACGCGACAAGCACGCACTCGATGCGCTGCGCGTTCGCGTCCTCGACCGGCTCCGTCATTGTGGCGGGCAACGTGAAGTGATCTGGGTCTCTCCGGGGCGGATCCTCGTATCTGCCGGGACAGCACGTCCCTCTTGAAGGTGTAGTCGACGAGATTATCCGCAGTATCGAAAAGATCCTGTCGACTCTCTGAGAGAGTACAAGACCATGACGGAAGAGCAGAAGTGATATGAACCCGGTGACTAGCACGACCGACTTGCAGAGCTTTCGCGCTCCGGGCGCTCAGCCGCCTGGGATGCTGGTCGACTCAAACGATATCGGGCTGCACGGTGCCCTCAGCACCGGTTGGGTTGTCGCATCGCAGCAGTCGATTATCTACGATGTGCGCCTCAAGGACGGCCTGTTCGATGTGACGAACCGCGACCTGGTAGAGGTCGGCGCGACCGGACCTTCGACACGGCTACGTCGTTTCGTGGTTGTGGACAAGACGGTGGACACGATCTACGGTGACCGTATCCGACAGTACTTCGACGCCCACGACGTCGAGACCAGCATCCTGACCATGGGAGTGTCGGAGCGGACGAAGACGATGGAATCGGTCTTCGCTGTTGTTGATGGTATCGACGCCTTCGGCATCTCCCGCCGGCATGAGCCGATCATAGCGATTGGTGGGGGAGTTCTGCTCGACATCGTGGGGCTAGCGGCGAGCCTGTACCGCCGCAGCACACCGTACATCCGAGTGCCGACGACCCTCATGGGACTCGTTGATGCTGGTATCGGGGCCAAGACCGGCGTTAACCACAATACCCACAAGAACCGGCTGGGTTCCTACTTTCCCCCCAAGGTTATCTTCCTCGATCGGACGTTTCTAGCGAGCCTGGAGTCGCGACAGCTGTCCAACGGGCTCGGCGAGATCCTCAAGATGGCTCTCGTCAAGGATCGGCGGCTTTTCGAGTTGCTCGAGGAACACGGCGACCGGCTCATCGAAGGCCGGTTTCAGATCGACGTGGTCGCTGAGGATGTGCTCGACCGGTCGATCCACGGAATGCTCGAGGAGCTGCAGTCCAACCTGTGGGAGGAGCAACTGGAGCGCCTGGTCGACTTCGGCCACACCTTCAGCCCTGCCATCGAAATGCGGGCCTTGCCGTCGCTCCTGCATGGCGAGGCCGTGTGTATCGACATGGCCCTCTCCACGGCGCTCAGCGTGAGCCGCGGGCTGGTCAGCCGCGCCGAGGCCGACCGCATCTTCTCCACCATGCGCACGCTGCGCCTGCCCACGGGGCATCAGCTCTGTCAACCGGAGTTCTTGTGGCAGGCGTTGCAGGAGGTCGTCAAGCACCGGGATGGCTTGCAGCGCATGCCGCTTCCGGTGGGTATCGGCGCCGCCACCTTCGTCAACGACGTGCAGCTGTCTGAGATTTCCGATGCTGCACGGATGCTGATTATGGGAGACTTCCGATGAACCCGACTCTCGCGATCGGTGACGTGCGAACCCCTGCACAGGTTTTCGGTGTGCACGGCACAACGGGCGTGTCCTACTGGAAGTGCCTGACACGTCGCTTAGGGCTATCCGCCGCCTGGGAGGCCGTCGAATGGGCGTGCCTCCCTCCCGGAGGGGTAAGCGGTGAGCATGTGCACACCCGCACGGAGGAGTTGTATTTCATCCTCGCGGGCACTGGCCGCATCACCTGGGAGGGCGGGGCTCGACTCGTGCGAAGCGGTGACCTCATCGCAACACCGCTCCGCGCCCGGCACGGGTTGACGAATACCGGGCCCAATCCCCTGGCCTGGCTGGTGGTTGAGGTATCCGGGCCGGCGCAGTCAGCAGCTCTGGCCGGCCGAGCGCTGGACGACAAATCGATGAGAAAGGTAGCGCCGGTGAGCCTGCATATCGTGAATCTGCAACAGGCGGAGCGGTTCGATGCTCGCACCGTGTTGGACGGGCCGATCCGCGACGTGAGGTTGCTGCAGATGTCGCCTGGTGAGCGCGTCGAGCTACTCGCGGATGGTGTTGAGTACACGACGTTCACCGCCGGTGGTCGCGGCACTGTTGCCGACGGTGCAGCAGAGATTCCCCTGACGACCGGGGTAGCCGTGACGGTGCCTCGAGGGGGCCGGCTGGATGTCCAGGCAGCCGATGACGGCCCCTTGGAGCTGTTCGTCGCCTGCCTCGCTGTCGACGAAGAGGTGATCACGTGATCGTCACCGACATCACCGATCTCGGCCGTGCCGCCACCCCGACGGGTGCGGTGATCCGGTGGGGTTGCCTGGCGCGGCGCGGCATGCTCCACAGCGAGTGCGAGGCCGTCGACTACCTCGAGCTGTCGCCGCGGGCGACGGTGACGGTGGACGGTCGCTCCGGTACCGAGGAGGCCTGGTACGTCCTCGAGGGGTGCGCGGAGTTCGGCGATCCGACCACCGGCCAGCTCCAGCGTGTCGCGGCCGGGCACCTCGCGCTGCGGCCTGCCAGCACGTCGCCGATGGTGCTAAACGCGTCGTCGGGCACACCGTTGCGCCTGCTGCTTATCGTGGTACTGCCGCGGGCGGTGAGTGACCGTCTGCCCCCGCGCAGTCCCGTCGCAGACCTGGAGCTCCGATCATGATCCCGCAGGTGGCGATCCGACGATCAGTAGTTACTGCAGTTCGACGAGGCCCGTCGCGCCATGGAGGGTGATCTGCTGCCCGGTGGTGATGCGCAGGGTCGCGTCTGGGACCCCGACTACGGCGGGGATGCCGTACTCGCGGGCGACGACGGCGCCGTGTGAGTTCGCTCCGCCCATCTCCATCACCAGTCCGCCCGCCGTGAGGAACAGCGGCGTCCACCCGGGATCGGTGGACGGCGCGACGAGGATCTCCCCCGGCTCCAGGTGAGCTCCGACCGGGTCGAGCACCACCCGCGCCGTTGCGGTCACGTTCCCAGCGGAGGCGGGTGTGCCGGTCAGCTGGCCCTCGACCCGCTCCTGGCCGGGCGTGGCGAGCGCCTCGGGCTGGGTGCCGTCGGACAGCATGACCCGCGGCACCTGCCTGCGCCGCAGTTCCCGCGCATAGTCGTCCTGGTGTGCAGCGACGACAGCGCGGAAGTCCACACCCCCAAGCGCAGCCCGGGCCTGGACGAGATCGAGGAAGAACACGTCCTCGGGCTCGGCGAGCAGCCCGCGGTCGGCGAGCTCGGCACCGACGGCGGCCAGCTGCGCCCGGACGTGTGCCAGGACGCGCACCAGGTAGTCCTTGTGCGTCTCGCGCATACCGACCAACTTGCGCACCCGCCCCAGCGCGATGCGCACCGCGGCGGCCTGCAGCCGGCTGCGGCACCGGACTCTGCCGACCACCCGGGTCGCTGTCGACTCGGCGGCACGAGCACCCCGGGCGAACTGCACATCCGGGGCAAGGTCCGGGTCCTCCAGCCGCAAATAGTTGGCCAGCACACCCAGGACGTGAGTCGGATCGTCGGACCACCGCGGCATGCCCACGTCGATCTCGGCGACAGCCCGGTGACCGTGCCGGGTCAAGAACTCCTCGAGCCCACCCTGCAGCAGCGGCGGTAGGTCGTTGCCGGTGAAGCGGTGCGCCAGCTCCATCGGGGTGGATCCCCGCAGGGCGGCGGCCGCCGCCGCATCGGCACGGATCCGGGTCGCCAGTGCCCACAGTTCAAGATCCATCTCGGTGGTGACATTATGCGGCACCCCGCGCAGCACCTCGTCCCACTCACCGGGCTCGACGTCTCCGCGGGCGAGTTTGCTGGCCAGCGCTAACGCGAGGAACCCGGCGCCGGCCACCGGAACGACCGTCGGCATGATCGATATTACCACCGTGTTGAGTAGGCGCTGCGCGTGGTCCAACCGCTCCGCGCTGGTCACGCCCACTGGCACAGTGAGCTGCGATCTCAGCCGCCGGCCAACCTCGTCGACGCGCCGTCGAGCCGCGGCGGGCGAGACCAGGGCTTGACCGATCTGCAGCGGGATCCGGAAGCGCACGGCCACGGCGAGTAGCCGCAGGCTGAACGGCCACCATGACGTGGTCTGCTCCGCGAGCCGGGGGTCGTCGCGCAACCGCCGGAGCACGACCGCCGACCGGGCCTCCATCACGTCGAGGATCCGAGGCACCAGCACTCGACCGACCCGGCTACGCAGCACTGGTGTGATGTCGACGAACGCCCGCTGTCCGGCCTCCGCGAACGCTACCGGGCCGGCGACCGGGTCGGGGACCGCAGAGCCGAACACCAGCTCCGACATGCAGGACCCGATCGGCCGGAACGCCGCGATGCCCATCGGGGTAATAGGGCGGGTAAGTCCCTGCGCGAGGCTTGCGCAGA
>JBOHFU010000197.1:0-6657 GCA_050699675.1 Pseudonocardiaceae bacterium | reverse complement strand
ACTTTCGGTGGAAAGTTGCCCCCAACGGCACCTCCGTACACTGCAACACTTCCTCCCCGAGGTCACGGACAGTGATGTCGATCGGCGCGCTCGAGGCCGGTCCAGACGACGTCCATCCGGCGAACTGGCCAGCGGCCAAGCGACCATAACAATGATCCGCCCGCGCGCCGCGGCGATCTCCCCGGCGAACGTGCCGTGTACTCGGGCTTGCCGGTAGAGCACGATGTCTACCTACCCGAACGTAACCTACTCGCGAGTAGATAGGGAGTGATGATGGCCGACGTCAACAGTATCGATCCGAGGAACCTGTCCACAGCGGAGTTCATGCGGCTGCTCGACCCGGCCACCGGCAATGACATCGGTGCGATGGAGCCGCAGGCCTTCGCTCGGCTGATCAAATATGCCTCCACCGAGCAGCTCGCCGCCGTGCTCGGCGATCCGGCGCTGCGCCGCGCGCTGCTGGACCGGATCTTCAGCCGGATGGCTAGTCAGTTCCGCCCGGAGAACGCCCCGGGGAGTGATTCCGCGATCCACTGGCGGCTCACCGGTGGGCCGGAAGGCGACGAGGTGCACGAGACCTGGATCACCGGGACCCAAGGTCCCGCGACGCCGCAGTGCTCGACCAGCAAGGAGCCATCGCACGATCCACGGGTCACCCTGACGATGTCCGGCGAGCAGTTCCTCAAGCTGGTCTCCGGCACCAGTTCCCCCACGATGATGTTCGTGACGGGGAAGGTGAAGCTGGACGGTGACATCGGCTTCGCCGCCCAGCTGACCAAGATTTTCGACATGCCTACGGAGTGAGCCGAGCGCGTGGTCAAGCCTCTATCGGTGCGTGCTGGATTCCGTGGAACGGACGTTGGTGCATGTCAGCCAAACGTTCCCGCAGACGGGCCTGACGCCATCTCCGGACCGAGGTCAGCTTGCGGCGCACGGTTCTCAACGCCGGGATCTGGGTCGCCAGGTGAAGGTGATAGCGCCACAATGGTTGCCGGAGACGGTGGCGCTTCGACAGTGCGTAGGCGAAGTGCACGCTGTCCTGGCCGATGTAATCGTCCACGTTCTCGAGCCACCTCATGCTGCTCGCCGCGTTGCGCTGTATCGGGATCACTTCGGCGCGCCGCTGCTCCTCATAGGCCCTCAGTGCAGAGCGGAGATCTTCGTGCTCCTCCAACTTCGCAGCGAGCGCGATCGCGTCCCCGATCGCCAGCTTGGTACCCGAGCCGATCGAGAAATGCGTGGTGTGGGCAGCGTCACCCACGAGCACGACGTTGTTGTGGTACCAGGTATTGTTGCTGATGAGCCTGAAGTTGTGCCAGGGCAGTTTGTCGGTGCTGCGCATCTGGTTGAGCAATGAATGGCCAAGCAGGTGACGGTCGAAGATCTGTTCCAACAACCTCATGCTCTGGTCCGCCCCGAGCTCGTGGAAGCCGAGCCCCTCCCAGGTCTCTGGCGAACACTCGACGATGCAGGTGCTCCGCTCGGCGTCAAGATAGTAGGCATGCAGCCATATCCAGCCGGCAGATGTCTTCTCGAATGCGTACCTGAAGGCGTCGAATACCCGGTATGTACCAAGCCAGAGATACTTGTTTCGGCCCATCAGAACATTCGTCTGGTAGTGGTTCGAAAAGAGCTGACGCTCCCGACTGTTGAGACCGCCGGAAGCGACGATCAAGTCTGCTTCGGGGAACTCGGACAGATCTTTGACCTCACGTTGGAATTGGACATCGACACCGAGATCCGTGGCACGTTCGGTCAGAATATCGAGCAGGCGCTTGCGGCCCATGCTTAGCCCATATCCGCCAAGGTAGGCCGTCCGCTTTCCCCCGACGTGCACTTCGACCCCGTCCCAAACCCCAGAAGCGGCCTGTATCTTCCGAGCGCTCACAGGGTCATTGCGGTAGAGGCTGTCAAGGACATCATCCCAGTATCCGACGCCCCAGCCGTAGGTAACTCCAGCGGGATTGCGTTCGATAACGGTGATATCGTGGTCCTTCTTGCGCAACTTTGCCGAGATGGCGAAGTACAGGCCTGCGGGGCCACCGCCGACACAGACAATATTCGTCTTTCTGTTCACTCGTCCTCCCTTCTTACTTCGGGGTTGACGTCGAGCGACTGCGTGGCTGTAGCGCACGGAGATCCATCTCTGAATCAACATTGAGACTTGTCGACACATGGATGTCAGGAAGCTTCATCCGTCGATGGGCTCGAAACCCGTTTCTCGCCGCACTGATAGATCGCCGGAATCTGCGCAGCAGGGCGATCTGAGTGGCAAGATGAAGCTGGTATCGCCACAGCGGGTAATGCCCGCGGCGCTTCCACAGCGAATAGGCGAACTGGGTGATCGGCTGGTCGATGTAGCTCCGAATATTCTCGAACCACTCGGTGCTGCGCACCGCCGCGCTCTGCAAACCCGCTATCTCCGCGCGGCGTTTCTCCGCATAACTCTTGAGTGCGACTTGGAGGTCATCGTGGGAGTTCAGACTATTGGCGAGCCCGATCGCATCCTGCATCGCAAGCGTGGTGCCCGACCCGATCGAGAAATGCGTGGTGTGCGCCGCGTCGCCCATGAGGACGATGTTGTCGTGATACCAGACCGTGTTGGTGATTCGCGTGAAGTTCAGCCACGGGGTCTTGCCGAGATCACGCTGGGGGTTCATGAGCGTGTGGCCGTCGAGGTGGTCTACGAAGATGTCCTCCAACAGCTTGAGGCTCTCATCCGGCCCGAGCTCGTCGAAACCGAGTCCCTTCCAGGTCTCCGGCGAGCACTCGACGATGAAGGTGGTCGTGTCGGCGTTGAAAGGGTACGAGTAGAACCAGATCCAGCCGGCAGCAGTCTCTTCGAATGCGAACATGAAGGAGTCGAAGACCCGGCGGGTGCCAAGCCAGATGTACTTGTTCCGACCCACGTCGGCGTTGGTCTGGAAGTGCTCGCCGTGCAGCTTTCGCACCCGGCTGTTCGCGCCGTCGCAGGCGATGATCAAGTCGGCGTCAGCGAACTCAGACAGATCTTTGACCTCGCGCTGGAACTGGATATCGACGCCGAGCGCCAGCGCTCGCTTGACGAGGATGTCGAGGAGATGCTTGCGACCGATGGCGAACCCGTACCCGCCGAGGTGGGCCCGCTGCGTGCCCCGGACGTGCACTTCCTGGTTGCCCCAGGACGCGGGGCTGTCGAATATCTCTCGCGCACTCGCCGGATCGTTGCGGTAGAGGCTGTCGAGTAGCTCGTTGGAAAATGTGACACCCCAGCCGTAGGTGACCCCGGCCGGGTTGCGTTCGATAACGGTGATGTCGTGATCGGAGTTACGCAGCTTCGTGGAAATGGCGAAATACAGACCGGCAGGTCCGCCGCCGACACACACGATTTTCATACCTTCTCCTCCCCCTCCCTGATTGACGGCGGGCGACTGCCTTATCGATCAAGCCGGGGCCTAGCGCGAGGGCACCGCGGTGCCACGCCATCGGGAGCCGCGGCGGAGCAGGCTTTGCACGTCGCTGAACAACCGGCGGCCGGCAGCCGAACGCCACGCCAGGTCATAGGCGGTCCGCAGCGCTGCCGGCCTGATCATCTCGACCGGAGTGGGGTAGCGGAATGCCGTGCCCCCAAAAGTCACCTTGGGCTGGTCGGCGGTCGGCAACGTGTCGGCGTTGCGGCCGTGGCCGTCCAGAAGCGCATCCAGGGTCTCCGGACGCAGCCCGCCGAAGTCGAACCAGCGGTACCCCTGCCCCTTGGCCCACTTGATCATCTCCCATCGGATGGCGGCCGGCACGGACAGCCGCATCGCCTCACCGGACCGATCGAACCCGGACAGCCGGCCCCGGACCATGTCCCCACATCTGGTCATCAGGTCGGCAGCGACCGGCGCACCGTTCACCTCGCCGACAAACAGCACGGCATGCCCGGTTGCTGCGAGCTCCCGGTACAGCGCCGCCATGTAGTCGACCGGCAAAGGCGTGTAACCCTGGTGATGCGCCGACGTGGCCATCAGCTCGGCGAGCAAGGGAACGTCCCGCTCGTCCCCGGTCCGGATCGCGACACCGCGCGACTCCCACCGGTTGGTCCAAGACTTGAGTCGTTTACCGAACCTGCCCCGGATGTCCGCCAGGTCGGCCGTCAGGTCGATCCGGATCGAGCCCTCGGGCGCAATTCCGGCCGACGAGGGACGGAACCCGTGCCGGAGCAACGCACTGCTGGTGTCCTGGGCACCCTCGGGCGGTTGGACGAACAGGATCCGCAACCGTCGCCGGCCCAGCACCGCCAGCGCGTCGACCAGCGCGCGACGGACGTCATCTGCAGCCGCGACGTCGGGCGCCACGAGTGGGCCGTAGGGGAGGTAGCCCACGCCGCCCAGCACGGGCACCTGCCGGGTCAAGATCTGTGCCCCACCGACGAGCTCGGCGCCGCGGTAGGCCAGCAGGTACAACGGACTGAAGCCAACCCGGGCACGCAACTCCGCCCAGACGGAGAGCTGGGTGACGTCCGTGCCAGGTGTCCGGTCCACCAGCAGGTCCCACGCCCGCAGTACCTCGGGGCCAGGATCCTCGCGGGCTATCACCTCGACGTTCTCACCGGGGCTGACGTCCAGGGCCGTCCACCTCCCGCCTTGATGCCATGGTGTCACACCGGTTCCCCCTCCCACCATCATGCCCAGCCCGGCCCACCAGATCGGACTGATCACTCTCAGTTGTCTTGTCGTCAACATACGGCTGCTCGTTACGTCGACCCTCCGATCAGGTGAGCACGATCTTCGACCGCCGGTGACATGCCTCTGACGGACGGTAACTGAACGTGCGTGACACGAGAAGTCGCTGCAGCTCGGCGCGGGTTGTGACAACGTGGACAGGTGGTGCACGAGGCGACGGTCCGCGGCGACGGTGACGGTTGGGTGCACTGCTGCGACGGGCAGCATCGGTGGGGACGCTTCGGCGCGGCCGGGCTGCTGCTGCGGGCCCCTGACGTCCACGGCGGGCCGCTGGTGCTGATGCAGCACCGAGCCCCGTGGACCCACTACGGGGATCTCTGGGGGTTGCCGGGTGGAGCCCGGCACAGCGACGAGACGCCGGTCCGTACCGCGCTGCGGGAAGCGGCCGAGGAGGCCGCGGTGGATGCCAGTCGAGTACGGGTCCGCGGCAAGCTGGTGGAACACCCCGGCGGCGATGCCTGGTCGTTCACCACAGTGGTCGCCGACGTTGCCACGCCGCTCCCGGTTGCGCCCAACCACGAGTGCACCGAGCTGGCCTGGGTCCCTGAGCCCGAGGTCACCGCGCTGGACCTGCATCCCGCCTTCGCTGCCAGCTGGCCCGCGCTGCAGGTGGTGAAGACCGGCCTCGTGGTGGATGCGGCCAACGTCGTCGGCTCCCGCCCCGACGGCTGGTGGCGCGACCGTGCCGGAGCCGCCGAGCGCCTGCTGCGCGACGTCGCCGCCGCGGGGCCGGGTGTCCTCGCGCTCCCGCAAGGTGGCTTCGGGTGGGTGGCCCGTCCGGTGCTGGTGCTGGAGGGGGTGGCTTCGCGGGCGCCCGATGTCGCCGGCATCGAGGTGGTCCGGGCTCCGGGATCCGGTGACGACACCATCGTCGACGAGGCCCGCCGCGCAGGCCCCTGCCTAGTAGTCACCGCCGACCGCGGATTGCGCGCCCGCCTCCCCTCCCACGCCCACCCCATCTCCCCGACCACCCTCCTCTCCTGGCTCCTCCCGCATTCAGCGGGCTCAGCGGGGTAAAAGGGGTGCCAATAACCCCGCTCAGCCCGCTGAATGCGGAAGAGGCGGATCAGGGTGACCGGCGGGCTTTGGTGAGAGCGGTTTGGACGGTGCGGACTACCTCGTTGGGGTGGCGGTAGAGGTCGTCGGCGGTGACGAATACGATTTCCCAGTCCATGGCCTGCAGGCGGTTGATCATGCGCCGGTCCTTGCGCAACTGCAGCCGCAACGCGTGCCACTGACCGTCGTAGGCGACTCCGACGCGCCATTCGCGAAAAGCCAGATCGAGCCAGCACACCGGACCAGCGGCGTCCCACACCTGTACCTGAGGCTCCGGGTGCAGGTCGGCTCGGCGCAGCACCACCCTCAGCTCCGACTCCGGCCGCGACTGCGCCCGCGGATCCGCGAGATCGACCGCCTGCCGGGCGCGGACTACGCCATGCTCATGGCAGTCCACCAACCGCATCGCCAGCTCGGCGCGATCGACGCAGCCAGCGCGCAGCACCTCATCGAGATCGGCGACGGCGCCCCGCAGGTCCGCTCGGGCGGCCAGATCCAGACCGAGCCGACCCGGGCTGGCAATCCTGATCCCGTTCCAGTTCTGCCAGTCTGTACTGGTCAGGGTGGTGCGCTTGACGGTGATACCACGGATTGGACCGAACCGGTACCGCTCGTCCACCACGAACTCCACCGGGTCGGTCGGTCGAGCCAGCTCCACTCCCAGCACGGTTGCCGCCGACCTGCCGGAGAGAACCGCCTCGGGCGGGGCGAGCAGCGCCGCCCCCTCACACCGCTGCTGGTGGGTGAGCCCCATACCGGCGGGCAGGTACACGTCACGGAACAGCCGGCGGACTCCAGGACCGCGCAACTGTTCCTTAGTCACAATTCCGGCTGCCAGCGCCTCGGTTCCGCGGAACACCCCCGCCAGGTCCACCATCTGCATCCGTCGCCCCAT
>JBOHFU010000196.1:0-6671 GCA_050699675.1 Pseudonocardiaceae bacterium | reverse complement strand
TATCCCCCCGCCACCGGAACCACCGGATGCCGGAGACCCTGATCCGGTACCCCCGGTCGATGACGACGAGGCGATGCTCGCCGAGGCCGCCGGCATGAGCCGGGAGCACTCGAGCCGTCGGGACCCCAGCCGTCGGGACCCCGAGGAGGTCGCGCTGGCGTTGCTCGCCGAGCAGCTCGGCGCCCGCCGCATCGACGACAAGTAACGCCGCCTTCGCGGTGGGCCGGCCTTTATCAGCTGATCAGCTCGATTCTCTGACCTTCGGGGGTCACGGTGAACCGCCAGCGGTCGGCGCCGGGCTTGCCTTGGTCAATCCACCAACGGTAGGCGGTTTCTACCTCATCCCACAGCGTGCGTGGCCCGAACTGGTGCACCCGGTATCGCCTGTTGCTGTCACGGTGATGGCGCAGTCGGGCCCAGGAGTCCGACTCGTGGTCGACCAGCCACAGGTTGCCTTCGCCATCGGGGTCTAATTCGGGTCGGGTGTAGCTGGATTGGCAATTGCGCACTCGGGTCCCGATGGCGATGCACGCCCCGGGCGCGTGCTGGGCGTTGGCCACTTCGGCGGGATGCACAGAGGTCTCGGTAGCGCTGGCTTGCTCGTCCTGCTCGGCGGTCGTGCTGATTGCGCGGCGGGCAACTCGTTGATTACGCAACCACATGAAGGCGACGCTATCGACGATCCGGCCGGTCGCGGTGCCGTCGTCGTTGACGGTCAGCGCGAGCAGTCCGAAGTTGTAGTACTGCATGCCCCACGGGGTCACGATGCGTCCCCCGGGACGAGTCTGGGCCACCCACGCATAAGGCACCCATTGGCAGGCCGCGGTGGCGATCAGCCGGTCGTAGGGCGCGCCGGGCGGGTATCCCCGTGCGCCGTCTCCGATGACGGTGGTGACGTCGCCGTATCCCGCGTCCGACAGCGTCGTGCGGGCATGGGCCGCCACCTCGGGGTCGATCTCGATCGTGGTCACGTGGTCGGCGCCGAGCCGATGAGCGAGTAGCGCGGCGTTGTAGCCGGTGCCGGTCCCGATCTCCAACACCCGGTGGCCCTCGTGGACCTCCAGGTGTTTGAGCATCAGTGCAACCACCAGCGGCATGCTCGCTGAGCTGGTGGCGACCTCGCCGATCCCTCCGGGGCCGACCGGGTGCCCGTCATCAACTTGGGTGACAACGACGTCGTCGCCGGTGGCCAGCTCTCGCCACTGGTCGGGGTGCTCGGCCCGGTGCACTGGCACCAGGTCCGGCCCGCGCCGATCTTTGTCCCACCGCCAGATGGTGTCCGGGATGAACTGCGGCCGGGCCACGGCAAGGAACGATGCTCGCCAATCCGGAGTCAGGTAGCCGCTCGCGGAGAGTTCATCGACCCGTGAGTGGTGATTCGGGTTATGGCTCGCATCGCCACTCACGGGGCGCGTCAGCGCCACCATTGGCGTAGCGGCACGTGGGAGTTGCCGGTGCGGTCCGGGCGGACCGCCAGCACCTGGTGCAGCTCGAGGCTGTTGCGCTCGAAGGACAATCGAGAGGCGCCCATGTAGAGGCCCCACACTCGGGCAGTGGCCTCGCCGACCTCGGCCACGCACTCGTCCCAGTTCGCGGCGAGGTTGGCGCTCCATTCCTTGAGAGTCAGCGCGTAGTGCTCCCGCAGGTTCTCCACGTGGCGTAGCTCGAAGCCGGCGTTCTGCGCCTCTGTGATGATCTTGCCGGCGCCGGCAAGTTCCCCGTCGGGGAACACGTAGCGGTCGGTGAACGCGTCGGTCTGGGCTCGGGCCCGGGGGTCCGGGTGGGTGATGGAGTGGTTGAGCAGCCGCCCCCCGGGGCGCAGCTTGGCCAGCAACAGCCCGAAGTAGGACGGGTAGGAGTGCACCCCGACGTGTTCGGTGAGCCCGATCGAGCTCACCGCGTCGTAGTCGCGGCCGGGGGCATCCCGGTAGTCCAGGTGGCGCACTTCGGCGAGCTCGGTCAGGCCCTCCTGGGCGATGGCCTGTTGCGCCCAGCGGGCCTGCTCCGCGGACAGCGTGACCCCCAGCGCCCGGACGCCGCGGCGAGCGGCGTAGCGCACCATGCCACCCCACCCGCAGCCGACGTCGAGCAGCCGCATCCCGGCCTGCAGCCCCAGCTTGTCGGCGATCAGTTCGAGCTTGCGCTCCTGGGCCTGTTCCAGGCTCACCTCCGGATGCTCGAAGACAGCGCACGTGTACATCATCGACGGGCCGAGCACCATCTCGTAGAAGCGGTTCGAGACGTCGTAGTGGTGGTGCACCGCCTCGGAATCGCGGTGCCGGGTATGGGCCAGCCCTTCAACGACCCGGCGCCATCGGGGCCGCGACTCCTGAGGAGGCGGTGGCACCGGCCGCAGCAACTCCCAGCCCAGCGAGCGGGTGATCAACGCCAGCTCCGCCACAGTCGGGCGCCGAAAGTGCAACTCGTATGCCATCAACCGCATCGCCTGGTACGGGTCGCCGGGATGTACTCCGGAAGCGCGCAGATCACCCGCGATGTAAGCCCGCGCCATGCCGAGGTCGCCCGGCGCGGTGAACAGGTAGGTGGCACCGCGCGGGGTGGCCAGATGCACACTGATCTCGGAGTCAGGCGGACCGGTGGCGCTGCCGTCGTAGGCGGTGAACCGGACCGGGAACCGGCCATCGGTGAGCAGGTCCACAATCCCCGCCAGCGAGAGCGTCCCGTGGGTCTGCTGGGTCGCTGCCGGGCTAGGACGCCGGAAGGTCGTCATCTGCGTCGCACCGCCTTCGCGTAGAGGTCCAGGAGTCGCCGGTCCGGGTCATAGCGTTCCTTGAGCGCCGCGTAGTGCTCGCCGCTGTACCGGGCGTCGAACTCCTCCTGCGAGTAGAAGGAATCCGAGTACAGCGACTTGTGGCCGCCCACCGCGTCCACCTGGCGCTCGATGGCCCGGTTGGTGTCGCTGCCGGATCCGCCGGGGGCGATCGGCACGGCCGACCAGAAGCCGACGTTGACGTAGTCGCGACCGGTTTCCAGGGGATACAGCGGCCACTTGCGCTCACCACGCAGCCGCAACGGGCACAGCCACACCGGCTTGATGCCCACGTGCTCGGCGAACCAGCGCAGGAACTCCGCGGTGCGCTCGACGGGGATCTCGACGTCCTGGATCACGCGTTCCTGGCGCGGGCGGCCGCGCCACACCTCGATGCGGTTGGACAGGTCCAGCCGCTGGTCCAGAGCGACCAGCTTCCAGTAGACGTCGCTGCGGCGCAGCCGGGCCGGCCAGAGCCGCCGGATCACCGGGTGCTGGACACCGAAGGCCCCCGAGCACCAGAACCAGTCGGTGTCCCAGCGCCACAGGTAGTCGTGGGTGCGCAGGACGTCGCGATCGCGCTGCTGGATCGAGCGGTAGTAGATCTGCTGACCGGTGTAGTCGCTGGCCGCGCCTTCGTGGTCGGTACGCCGGCCCAACGTCAGGTAGGACTCGGTGGGGGAGAACATCACGCCGTCGAGATAGTCGACGTCCTCGCCGTCCCACTCCCGGCTTGCCATGATCTGCGTCACCCCGCCGCGCAGCTCGTCCAGATCGTCGAACCGGATGTGCCGCAGTGCGACGTGCGAGCGCACCGGTTCCAGCTCGATGCGCAGCCGGGTGGCGTAGCCCAGCGTGCCGTAAGAGTTCGGGAACCCGGCGAACAGCTCGTCCCCCGGGGTGGTCGTGACGATGTCGCCAGCGCCGGTGAGCACGTCTAGCGCCAGGACCGACTCGTGCGGCAGGCCGTTGCGGAATGACGTCGCCTCGATGCCCAGCCCGCTGACCGCGCCGCCCAGGGTGATCGTCTTGAGCTGGGGGACGACCAGCGGGGTGAGCCCGTGCGGCAGCGTTGCTGCGACGAGGTTTTCGTAGGTGCACATGCCCGCGACGTCGGCGGTGCGGGCGGTCGGGTCGACGTGCAGCACCCCGGTCAGGCCCGAGACGTCCAGGCCCAGGCTGCCGGTCGCGGCACGCGACCGGAACAGGTTCGACGTGCGCTTGGCCAGCCGCACCGGCGATCCCGCTGGGATCGCCCGGTAACTGGCACGCAGCCGCTGCACCGCATCGCGATGGCTGCGCTCCGCCCCAGTGAGCTGCACGCCCTTACGCTACGGCTAAACATGGCTTGACCGCACCGGTTTCTCCGGCGCAGACGTGGCTACCCTGTGACATCACTACTCTGGGCCACGCGGGCCGCGCACTTTGCCCCAGCGGGCCCGGAATCGACGAGAGGAGCCGCGGTGCAACCCGGTGGAGCGCCCGATATGAACATGATTCTGCAGCAGGCTCAGAAGATGCAGCAGCAGCTGATGAGCGCGCAGGCAGAACTTGCTGAGGCCGAGGTCACCGGACAGGCTGGTGGTGACCTGGTCTTGGTCACGCTGGCCGGCTCCGGCGAGGTTGTCAGCGTGACCATCGATCCCAGGGTGGTCGATCCCGACGACGTGGAGACCCTGCAGGATCTCGTCGTGGGGGCGATGGCCGACGCCCACCGCGCCTTGCAGGACCTCACCCAGCAGAAGATGGGTCCGCTGGCCAGCGCGCTCGGCGGGCCCGGCGGGGGTCTCGGCCTGCCCGGCGTGTGATGCCCGCGGAGGCGGCGTGATGCCCGCCGACGCACTTCGTCCCGCGGAGGCGGAATGATGTACGAGGGCGTCGTCCAAGACCTCATCGACGAGTTGGGGCGGCTGCCCGGCGTCGGACCCAAGAGCGCCCAACGGATGGCCTTCTACCTACTGGCAGCCGACCCGGCTGACGTGACCCGGCTACAGGAGGCCCTGCAGCGGGTCAAGGACGGCGTGGTCTTCTGCGCCGTCTGCGGCACGGTCTCGGAGAAGGAGACCTGCCGGATCTGCGCTGACTCGCGCCGCGATCCGACGGTGGTCTGTGTGGTCGAGGAACCCAAAGACGTGCTCGCGGTGGAGCGCACTCGTGAGTTCACCGGCCGCTACCACGTGCTGGGTGGAGCGCTCGATCCGCTGTCCGGCGTCGGCCCCGACCAGCTGCGGATCCGGGAGCTGCTCACCCGGATCGGTGCCGACGAGATCACCGAGGTGATCATCGCGACCGACCCGAACACCGAGGGCGAGGCCACCGCCACCTATCTGGCGCGGATGCTGCGAGACTTCCCTCGCCTGACGGTCACCCGGCTCGCCTCCGGCCTGCCGATGGGCGGTGACCTGGAGTTCGCCGACGAGCTCACCCTCGGTCGCGCACTGTCCGGCCGCCGCGCCGTCTGAACTCCGCAACCTCCTATCCCCACACATGGATCTCCCCACATCGCTCAGTCGTCGGGTCGTTCGAGCACGATCGTCGATGCTAGTACCAGTCCTGTTCGGACAGTGGACTCGCGCAGCGCGGGCACTCGCTACGCTGGCGGCGGGCGGCGCGAACCGCCGACCACTCCTCATTGAGCCTGCGACGCTCCTCGGCGTGCCGGCGAAGCTTGGGCTGTAAGGCCTGGACGGTCCAGGACGCGCCGAGCAGCAGCCCCAGGCATACGAGCAATATCCCGCCCAGCACCTGGATGGTCACCGTGCTCTGCGGTGTGTTCCGCCACGACGTTTCGCTCCCTGGCCACGGCGCAGCGGCCGTGTCCCGGGGAAGCGTGTCGCGCTCCGGTGAGATGTTGACATGATCGCTGCCCCTTCCTCATCGGTGATGTGAGTGCCTGCGCTGCGAGCCTGGGATCGCCCGGATCGCGAGGTCGGCCGCCTGGTGTTGCGAGTGCCGTGGCTGGTGCTTCCCAGCTACTTGTAGCGTGCATGAAGCAAGACTCTCGTGCAATTGCGCAAAGAATTCTCTTAGTGCGATTCACCGAAGAGGAGTAGCGTGTCTGCTTTGGGCCCTGTGGGCGGTTGGACATCCTGCTTAACGGGAGATGACGGCAGGAGGTGGAGGCGCGCGATGTCCCCAGTGCGTGGTCCGGTGGTGCCGCGACGCAGGCTTGGCGCCGAGCTCCGCGCGCTGCGCGACCAGGCCGGACTCACCATCGAGGAGGTAGCCAAGGAGCTTGAGTGCTCGGTCTCCAAGGTCAGTAGGCTCGAGACGGGTCAGGGCATCCCCAAGAGCCGCGACGTGCGCGATCTGCTCGACCGCTACGGGGTCACTGACCAGGCCCATCGGGACCGCTTGATGCGCTGGGTCCGAGACGGCCAGCGCCAGGGTTGGTGGGATGACTTCTCCGATGTGCTGGCCCCGGATCCCGAGGACCCGCTCCTGCCCGACAACCTCAGCCGGTACGTCGCGTTGGAGCAGGACGCCAGCGAGGTGCGCAGTTTCGAGACGATCGTCTTTCACGGTCTGCTGCAAACGGAGAATTACGCCCGCGCCATCCTGAACACACTGTCCACCGCCGACGAGGAGGCCACCGACCGCCTCGTCGAGCTGCGGATGCGACGGCAGCGACGGCTCTACGCCGAAGAGGACCCGCTGATCGTCCACATGGTCCTCGACGAAGCGGTGCTGTACCGCCCGGTCGGCGGTAAGCAGGTGATGCGCGGGCAGCTGAAACGGCTGCTCGACGACGCGCAGCGGCCGAACATCACCATTCGGGTGCTCCCGTTCAGCATCGGGGCACACCGCTCGCTGGCCGGTTCCTTCGTGGTGCTAGCTTTCGCGGACTCCGACGATAACGATCTCGTGTACATCGAGGGCCATGTGGGTGATCTCTACCTCG
>JBOHFU010000195.1:0-6672 GCA_050699675.1 Pseudonocardiaceae bacterium | reverse complement strand
GCACTCCCACGTACCCGAGCAGACCACCGCCGCCCACGTGCTGCAGTGGTACCTGGGCATCCCGACCTACCTCGGCGCGATGCTGTTCCACTCCGCCCGGCGGGTGCCATCGCTGCAACCACAGGACGTCGCCTTCCGACTCGACCTGGCGTGGGTGCAGGAGGTGGCACTGCGTCCCGGCCCGTTCTGGTGCCTACCGGGTGATCCCGACGCCGAACACCCCGACGCGACGCAGGTTCCCGACGAGGTAGCGCTAGCCGCCGTACTACGCCGCCAGATCGTGACGCACGCCGCACGCTTCCTGAAGGTCTACGGGCCGCTGGTGCGCTTCGGACACCGCACGCTGTGGGCCGCGGTGACTGACATGCTGGACGTCACCCTGCTGATAGCGGGGCGCTCGTTCGGGTCAGCGCAGGCCGGTGCGACCGATGCGCGGCTGGTGCTTGCCGAGCGTGCCGAACCGCTCACCTCGGCGTCGACGATCTGCGAGGTGACCGATGAACGCGGTCGCACGCACTGGATCCGCCGGCGTGGCTGGTGCTGTTTCACCTACGCACTACCCGGCGTCGAGCATCCGTGCGCCAGCTGCCCGCGGGTGAGTGACGCCGAACGGGTCCGGATCCTGAGCAGGCTCGCTGAGAGCTGAGCCCGTCGCAGGTCTTATCTTCAGGGCCGTGGAACCCGAGCCAGCGCCGAGACCACTGCCAGGCTGCCGGCCGCCGGCAGTGGTGGTCAACCCGAGCATCCTCCACGATGTGGCACGGGTACGCACTCAGGTTACCGGGGTGTGCCGCGAGCTGGGATGGGCCGAACCGCTGTGGCTGGAAACCAGCGTCGAGGACCCAGGTGGGGGTCAAGCCAAAGCCGCGCTGGCCGCTGGCGCCGATGTCGTGCTCGTCTGCGGCGGGGACGGCACGATCCGTCACGTGGCGCAGGTCCTCGCCGGCTCGGGCACCGCACTGGGTCTGCTGCCCACGGGTACCGGCAACCTGTTGGCCCGCAACCTCGCCATGCAGCTACACGACCTGGCAGGCGCCACCCGGATTGCGTTGTCCGGGGACAACCGCCCGCTCGACGTCGGCTGGGTGACCATCGACGACCGCACCGAGGAGCAGGTGTTCTTGGTGATGGCCGGGGTGGGCTTCGACGCGGCGATCATGGCCGGCGCGCACCACGAGTCGAAGTCCCGGCTGGGCTCGCTGACGTACTTCATCGCCGGAGTGCGCGCGCTGCGCAGGCAACGGATCAGGATCGTCCTCGCCGTGGACAGTCAGCCCGAGCTGCGCCGTCAGGTCAGGACGGTGGTGGTGGGCAACTGCGGCAAGCTGCTCGCCGGGCTGGTACTGATGCCTGCGGCCAAAGTGGACGATGGGTTGCTGGACGTGGTGGCCATCGCGCCGAGGAGCATCAGGGGATGGCTGGCGGTGACGGCGCGGGTGCTGAGCCGCCGTCGTAGTGGCCACCGGATCGTTCAGCACTGGCAAGGCCGCACCGTCATCATCGCTGCGGATAAGCCAGAGCAGGCCCAGCTCGACGGCGATCTGGTGGGCGAAGTGCGGATGTTGCGGATACGCGTCGACCCGGGTGCCCTGCTGGTCCGCGTCCGGGCTGGGCGTTGAGTCGATCGGGAGTTGAGTCGATCGAGACCCAACGCTCAATCGGGCACGGTTGAGCAAACGCATGAACCGCAGGTGGAACCTGGGCGATTATTCTGATGCGAGCAACTCCGCCCGCAAGCTCTGCATGCTCAACGGAGGGGAGCCGTCGGATGGTATCGCTCATGAGGGGTTTCGCGGGTAAACCACCGCACGCACCGCTGACCGACATCGGTATCGGGGCCTACACCGCCGGCGTCGCGATGCTCGTGGCTGGCGCGGCCGGGTTCGAGGAACGCGCCATGGCCACCGCTTCGGTGCTCGCGATCGCAGTCGGTCTCATCGCCGCTCTGCCCACCATCATCACCGGCCTGGTGGATTTGTTCGGTATTCCCGCCACCTCGCCAGCGCGCACACTTGGGTGGTGGCACCTGGCCGTGATGGCCAGCGCCACCGGGATGTTTGCCGGGACGTTCCGGGTGCAGTTGGCCGGATACTCCAGCGGCGAGATCATCCCGCTGGCTTTGACCCTCGGTATCATCTCCTGGTTGCTGCTCATCGTCGGCGGTTACCTGGGCGGTGCACTTACGTTCGTGTACGGAGTCCGCGTGCTCAAACGCCCCCAGGCAACGATGGCCGATGCCCTCATTCCCGGTCGAGCCAAGGAAGCCGGGTCCGACTGAGCCGACGACTGGGGCCGACCAAGCCTACTGGGTCTTCTGCTTAGCCGGCCCCAACACACCGGTGCCGTCCTATCCGGACGGCACCGGTGGATACGTCAGTTGCCCTTGTGGTAAGCGTCCAGCACCTCAGCCGGGATGCGGCCGCGGTCTGAGACGTTGTAGCCGTTCTTGCGGGCCCACTCGCGGATCGCGGCGTTCTGCTCGCGGTCCACCGAGGCCCGGCCACCACTACTAGCCCGGCGAGCTGGGCCAGCGGCCTTACGGCGCCCACCGGCCTTGCGGGCGTTGGTGACGTAGTCCGCCAGTGAGCCGCGCAGCTTCCCTGCGTTACCCGCCGACAGATCAATCTCGTAAGCCACACCGTCGATACCAAACTCAACGGTCTCTTCGGCCGTACCTCCGTCGAGGTCATCGACCAAGGTCACGGTGACCTTCTGCGCCATGCGCGTCGTCCTCCTTGGGACACGTGGTGGACGGAGCCATCGCACGACGACTCCAACGACAACGAGCAGGTTAGCGCATTTACCGTCGGATTGCGAAATGCCCCGCCGCCCAGTCAGCTCATTGTGTCCGTACCAGCGGAAACGCCGATGGTCTCACGGATACCCGAACCCGTGAGCGCCATGAGCAGCCGGTCGATCCCATTCCCATGCCACCACTCGGGGGCATTCCGTACTCCATCGCGCCCAGGAAGTCCTCGTCGAGCGGCATCGCCTCGTCATCACCAGCCGCCGCGAGCCCGGCCTGCGCCTCGAAACGCTCCCGTTGCACGATCGGGTCGACCAGCTCCGAGTAGGCCGTGGCCGACTCGACGGACCGGATGTAGAGATCCCATTTCTCTACCAGACCCGCAGCGCTGCGATGCTCCCGGGTCAGCGGCGAGGTGTCCACCGGAAAGTCCTTCACGAAGGTCGGAGCATGCAGGTCTGGCGCCACGAGATGCTCGAACAACTCCTCGACCAGTTTTCCGGGTAGCCAGCCGGGATGCGCCTCGAGTCCCACTCGCTCGGCGTGGCGGAGCAACTCGGCGCGGCGCATCGCCGGACCGATCTCCTCGCCGAGCGCCTCGGAGACCGCGCCGAACAGACTGATCCGCGTCCATTCCCCGCCGATCTCGTACTCGCTGCCGTCGGCGAGTCGAAGTGTTGTGGAACCGAACACATCACGGGCCACCGTCTGGTACAACGTGCGGGTCAGCTCCGCCATCCCGTCGTAGTCGGTGTCCGAACACGGACACGTGATCCCCGAGGTCGACGTCGGCCTTCCAGGCGGCGAGCCCGCCGGCGCCCACATCGGCAAGGCTGACCACGGCCTGCAATTCGGTTCCGTCGCCCTCGCAGCGTGGCAAGTCAAAGCTTGCCGGTGTTGCGCAGGAAGATGACTCGACCGGTGACCGCGACCTGCTCGCCAGTACCCACGTCGGGCGCCAGCCCGTCATAGGCGTCGCGGAGCTCGCGCAGGGTCCGGGTGCGCGGCACCTGGACGGGATACGGGTGCGGCCCGGTGGCCAACATCCGGTCCCGCTTGTGCCGGCGCACCCGCATCTGCTCGGGCAGGCCGTCGGTCGTCAGAGACGGCGGGGTCGTCACGCCGGACAACCTAGTGCTGGACCGCATTGAGTTCGGGTCTGGGCGCAGGCTTACCGCCCGGTACCGTCGGATGTCATGAACGACCTGCACGCTCGCCGGGCGGCTTCTTTCGGCTCAGTGGCCACCGAGTATGCACGCCACCGGCCGGATTACCCGGACCAGGCGGTGGCATGGGCGCTGGCATCGCTGCGCAACGGCGCTCCCAATGATGGCCCCAAAAACGGCAGAGTGCTCGACCTGGGCGCTGGCACCGGCAAGCTCACCGCGGCGATATTGCGATGCGGGGTGCCCACGGCTGCAGTTCTCGCCGTCGAACCGGACGACGGGATGCGCGCGGAACTCTCCCGCCGGCTGCCTGAGATCGCGGTCCTTCGCGGGTCGGCGGAGCAGATCCCGGCCGAACAGGGAGCCGTGGACGCGGTGCTTGTCGGACAGGCGTTCCATTGGTTCGACCCCGACCAGGCGCTTCCGGAGATCGCCCGAGTATTACGACCGGGGGGTGTGCTGGCCGCGATCGGAAATATCGAGGACGACTCGGTTGGCTGGGTGGCTGAGCTGACCGAGGCGGTTCAAGCTGCCCGGTCGGCCGGAAGCATCGGACAGGGATTCGCCGACGTGCCCGAGCATCCGGCGTTCGGCAAGCCGGAACAGCGTCAATTCCGCTGGCACTGGCCGCGCACCATCGACTCACTGCTCGAGACCACGTCGACTCATTCGTGGCTGCTGGTCAGCAGGCCCGAGGAAAGGGCCGCCGCACTGGCGGCGATTCGCCGGTTCCTCGAACAGCATCCCGCCACCCGCCATGGCGCCTTCGAACTGCCGATGCAGACGCTGGTGCAACGAACAACCCGCCGCTCGTGACCGACCCCGATGGCGTGCACCACAAACGGACACAGCGTGCATGGGTGACGGACACGCAGGGTGCGTCTCGCAGATCATCGGACGGGCTCGGGTCGCCGGATCGTGGGTGCACTCAGTATCCCGAACTCGACAGCAGCACTGTTCGACTGCCCGTGAACAGCTCTGCTGTCGAGTTCGGGGACAGGAGGGCTGGTCACAGAGATCGCATTACTGGGGCCGATCCAACGACGCTTCCACGAGCTGCTTGATGACCCGGCGTCACTGGACACGATGTTGGAGATCGGCGCCGACAAAGCCCAGCCGATCGCCGAGGGGAAGCTCAGCCAGCAGGCCCGCTCGGCGCGCAGGCTAACTATCAGCCGATGTTGCGTTCGTAGACCATCCGCAATCCCTGCAGGGTGAGGTGGGGCGCGTGGTGGGTGATGGTCGGCGACTCGGCGATCAGCAGCGGGGCCAATCCCCCGGTGGCGACCACCACCACATCGCTCTCAGCTCCCGGGGCCAGCTCCGTGGCTATCCGGCCGACCAGCCCGTCGACCTGCCCGGCGAAACCGAACAGCAGCCCGGACTGCAGGGCTTCCACCGTGCTCTTGCCGATCACTGACCGAGGCCGGACGAGCTGCACCTTCACCAGTTGGGCCGCCCGGGTAGCGAGTGCATCGACGGAGATCTCGATGCCGGGCGCCAGCGCGCCGCCGAGGAACTCCCCGCGCGCGCTGACCACGTCGAAGTTGGTGGAGGTACCGAAGTCCACCACGATCGCCGGGCCGCCGTAGAGGGTGTAGGCGGCCAGCGTGTTGACGATCCGATCGGCGCCCACCTCGCGCGGGTTGTCGTAGAGCAGCGGCACCCCGGTGCGCACCCCGGGCTCCACGATCACCCGGGGCAGCTGCGACCAGTACCGGCCCAACATCACCCGCAGCTCGCGCAGCAAAGCCGGCACAGTGGACAGTGCAGCGATACCGGTTACCTTGCCGGAGTACTCGCCGAGCAGCCCGCGGACGGTCAGCGCCAGCTCGTCGGCAGTCATCCTGGCGTCGGAATGCATTCGCCAGTCCTGCACCAGTATGGCGTCGGATTTAGTGCCTCCCCGATCGCCATCGAACAGCCCGAGGACGATGTTGGTGTTGCCGATGTCTAGGGCGAGCAGCACTCGCTACCCCTCATCAGATTGCTGCCTGCTGGGGCGTGCGCCGGGTCGCCACCCGTTTCCACGATCCGATTGCCGGCGTCGACGAACACCACCCGGGGCTGATAGCACCGCGACTCGGCCTCGTCCATCGTGCCGTAGGCAATGAGGATCACCAGGTCATCAGGTTCCACCAGGTGCGCGGCGGCACCGTTAATCCCGACCACGCCGCTGGCCCGTGCACCGGGAATGACATAGGTCTCCAGGCGAGCCCCGTTGGTGATGTCCACGATTGCCACCCGCTCCCCGGCGAGCAGGTCGGCGGCGTCCATCAGGTCCTCGTCGAGGGTCACCGACCCGACGTAGTGCAGATCCGACTGGGTGACGGTGGCCCGGTGGATCTTGGACTTGAGCATGGTCCGGAACATCACGGGCCTCCTCGTATGGTCGAGTTGTGCACTGCAACGTCCCCGCCAGCCGTGCCCAGGTGCAGGCCGACGTTGTCGATCAACCGCGTGGTCCCCACAGTGGTGGCCAGCAGCAGCCGGGCCGGTCCCCGCGGCGGGGCGGGGCCCAACCCGGGATCGCGCAGTGCCAAGTAGTCCAGCGCTACGGCGGGTTGCGCGGCCAGCACCTGCCGGGCCGCGGTGAGCACCGCGTCACGACCATGCACGCCGGCCTGCGATCCGGCCGTCAGGGTCGCCGGCAGGGCGACAGCGGCGGCCCGCGCCTGGGCGTCGAGGTGGACGTTGCGGGACGACAGCGCCAGCCCGTCGGCGTCCCGAACCGTGGGCACCCCCACCACCTGCACACCC
>JBOHFU010000194.1:0-6679 GCA_050699675.1 Pseudonocardiaceae bacterium | reverse complement strand
TCTGCATCCAGAACACGGGTGGGCTGTGGTGGGATCTCGGGCATGGAGAACGTGCTGCAGAACGTCAGCTTTGCGTCCAACGGTTCCACTGCGTACGGCTACCTGGCGCTGCCCGAAGCCGGGAGCGGTCCTGGTGTCGTGGTGATCCAGGAATGGTGGGGGCTGACCAGCCACATCGCCGACGTGGCGAACCGGCTGGCCGCGGAGGGCTTCGTCGCTCTGGCCCCCGACCTCTTCGGCGGCACCACCGCCCACGACGCCGACGAGGCGGGCCGGCTCATGCAGGATCTACCCGTGGACAGCGCGGCCCGCGACCTGGGCGGCGCGGTGGATTACCTGCTGGGCCACGACGCTGTCACCAGCGCCGCAATCGGCGCAGTGGGCTTCTGCATGGGCGGCGGCTTCGTGCTGGTGCTCGCGGCCCAGCAGGGCGACAAGATCGGCGCCGCAGTGCCGTTCTACGGGGTACTCGGCGAGCAGTACCCGAGCTTCGAGAACCTCTCCGCCCCGCTGCTGGGCCACTTCGGCGAGCTGGACGAGATGCAGACCACTGACCAGGTCCGTGAACTTGCGGCCACCATCGAACGGCAGTCCGGCCGTAAGCCTGACTTTCGCTTCTACCCGGCCGGGCACGCCTTCTTCAACGACGAGAACCTGATCGGCACTTACGACCCGGAGCAGGCCGTCAAGGCATGGGACGCCACGGTAGGGTTCCTGCGCGAGCATCTGGCGGTGCCCCAGCAGCTCCAGCACGGTGTCTCCAGCCGCCCCACCGGTGAGACGCCGGAATCGTGAACTCAGAGATCGATACTGAGATCGGCTCGGATCCGCCGAGCGAGGGCCTCATCCATCAGTAGCCGAGCAACCAGGGCACGGATGACGTCCTGCCCGGTGACGCGGGGGGCGCCGATCAGGTCCGCGGTCTCGGCGCACCACTGGGTGAGCTTGACGTGGTAGGTGGGGGACAGATCCACACTGCGCCGGACGGGCTTGGTGCGGACGGAACCGGCCGAATGCAGGTCTTCGGCACGGGGGTCGCGGTTTCGGCGTTGTAGGCGTTGTAGCGGAACTCCGTGGGCCTGGGCGGAGACGTGCCCGGCACCGTTGGCCATCGCATCCCTCGTCATGCCGGACATTCGTTTCGGGACGGTAGGTGGTTCGGGCTCGAGGGACGTGAAAGTCAGATCCAGGTTCTGAATTGAATCGATCATCTTCTGCGGGAGAACGCTGGTGTTCGAGATGGTCGTATTTCCTGTCTTGCCCCCTCTCGGCGGACGGCGCTACGTCAAGTGAGTGACTATCCTGGAATGTGTCCACCCGTTTGGACCCAGAAGCCGAGGATTGTTGTTACTTCAAGTGAAAGACGGCGCCGGGTTGTGACCGAGAGGGTTGCGTGCTCCTTGTAGTCGACACATCACCATACGATATCTTCAAACGGGCTAGGGTTAGGCGCCGCAGCCCAGGAGCGAACATGAGCAACCGCAGTCCGGTCATCACGCTGCTCGCGGTCGCCGCATTGGCCGTCGTAGTCGTCGGGCTCAACGTGACGACGACCAGCCAGACCGGGCCCCCGCCACCCGCGGCCGAACCCGCAGCCGTGCCCGCAACCACGCAGGCGCCGACTGGCGCGCCGCCGTCGGCATCGCCTGTCCCGGCGGTCCCCCAGCAAGCCACCTATGCGGGACGTACCAGCGGCAACGAGGCAACCATCGCCATCGCGGTGCGCAACGGTCAGGCTGCTGTCTACGTCTGCGACGGCCGCCGGGTTGAGGCGTGGCTGCAGGGCACGATCGTGGACGGGCGCCTGACCGTGCAGGGGGCCAACGGGGACAGGGCGACCGGCGCAGTCGAGGGCAACGCGATATTCGGGACGGTGTGGGTGAACGGTGTGCAATGGCCGTACTCCGCGCAGCTGGCAAGCCCGCCGGCGGGCCTTTACCAGGGCAGCGCGACGGTGAACGGGGTGCCCAACCGGATCGGCTGGATCGTGCTGCAAGACGGCAGCCAGACGGGCATCCGGAGCAACCGGAACGGGGTCCGGGAGCCGGCCCCGCGGATTGACCCCCAGGCGCTGCGCGGGGTCACTGTCGAGGGCGTCCGGATCGACCCGCACCGTGTCGACGGCCTCACCCGTGTTGACGGCGGACCGCCGTCTTGAGGAGCACCACCGATGACCTTCTCCCGTGACCAGCCCACCGTGGCGGCCCACCGGGCACCGGACTCAGCCGTGACGATGATCTTGGTGCCGATCGTCGCGGGCGCTGCGGTGGCCGTCGCGCTCGGGGTGTACGGCCGGCTGCACGAACCAACCGGGGTCGCGATCAATATCGCCGGCTTCTCCGGGGCGCAAGCGGCCAAGAGCTGGCTGGCCACCGGCGCGTTCCTGCTCGCTGGCATTCAGCTTGTCTCCGCCCGGGCGATGTGGGGAAAGCTGCCGGGCGCGCCCTGGATGCCCGCGCTGCATCGTTGGTCCGGCCGGTTCGCGGTGCTGCTCACCGTGCCCGTCGTGGTGCACTGCCTGTATGCGCTCGGCTTTCAGTCGGCTACACCGCGGGTTCTGATCCACTCGCTGCTCGGTTGCTTCTTCTTCGGCGCGTTCACCGCTAAAATGCTCCTGCTCACCCGCCGCGGGCTGCCCAACTGGGCGATCCCGCTCATCGGTGGTCTGGTGTTCTCCGCCCTTGTCGGCCTCTGGCTGACGTCGTCGTTCTGGTTCTTCACGACCGTCGGCGTAACCCTTTAACCCCTCCCTGTGACACGTACAGTGACACGCCCTACTGTGTGACCCCGATTTGGATTGCCGCTGGCCCTACTGATTGACAAGGAGTGACGATGTCCCACCACACCCCTCCAGGATCTGAAGTGACCCGGCGCGCCGTCGTGGCGGGCACCGGGGTCCTGGCTGTCTCCGCCACGCTCGCCGCGTGCAGCAGCTACGGGGGTTCGGCTCCGTCGGCACCGCAAGCCCCAGGTGAACCGGCAGCTCCCGCTGCGCCGGATGCTCCGCCGGCAGGCTCGGCAGGTCAGCCGCTGGCAGACACTGCCGACATCCCGGTGGGTGGCGGGGCGGTATTCGCCGACCAGGAGGTCGTGGTGACCCAGCCGACGCCGGGAGCGTTCAAGGCGTTCTCAGCGGTCTGCACCCACCAGGGCTGCACGGTGAACAAGGTGGCGTCCGGGACGATCAACTGCCCCTGCCACGGGAGCAAGTACGCCATCGCGGACGGGTCGGTCGTCAACGGCCCCGCGTCAAGGCCGCTCGCGCAACGTCAGATCACGGTCTCGGGTGACACGATCCAGCTGACCTGACCAGGCCGAGGACGGCCCAGCTGAGGATGACCCAGCAGAGGATGACCCAGCAGAAGATGACCCAGCAGAAGATGACTAGCGCCAGGAGGGCAGCCAGAGCTCAGCGTTCCAGTGCTCCGGGGTGATCGAGGCACCGGTGAGGATCGGCCAGAGCCAGATGAAGTTGGCCACGACGAGACCGAGGTACAGCGAGACCACCAGCAGCCCCGTACCCCGTCGCTCGAGGCCATCCTGAGCCCGGCCGAGTACCTCGCCCAACGCCAGCGTCACCGCGATGACCAGGAACGGCGCTACCGGCGTCATGTAGAAGAAGTACATCTGGCGGTCGGTGTTGACCAGCCAGGGCAGCCAGCCGGCGGCGTAGCCGGTCAGCGCCGCCGCGTAGCGCCAGTCCGGTCCGCTGGCCGCCCGCCATAGCGCCCAGCCCAGCACCGGGAGCGTGACCCACCACAGCGCTGGCGTGCCCACGAGCATCACCGTGGCCACGCAGTCCTCGCGCCCGCAGCCGGGGGCAGCGGCACCGGACTCGTAGTAATAGAGCATCGGCCGGAGCCCCATCGGCCAGCTCCACGGTTTGGACTCCCACGGATGCGGCTGGGCCGGGGTGACCAGCCCCTCGTGGTAGTGCAGCACCGCCGCGCTGTAGTACCACAGCGCGCGCAGCGCCCCCGGCACGAAGGAGAACAGGCCGTCCGTACCGATCTTGCTGCCCACTACCTGCCGGTCGATGCCGGTCTCGCTGCCCAACCACGCCCACCACGTCGCGAGATAGCTTCCGACCGGCACCAATGCCATTGCCCACGACACCGGTCCGAGGTCCCGGGCCACGGTGCCGGCCCAGGGCCTGCGGACGCCCGCGCTGCGCCGCGCGCAGGCATCCCACAGCAGGCTCATCGCGGCGAACGCGACCAGGTAGTACATCCCGGACCACTTCGTGCCGCAGGCCAGCCCGAGCAGTACACCGGCCCCGAAGCGCCACCAGCGCACCCCCAGCCGTGGCCCGAAGTCGGTGTCTGCGACTCGACCTTCCCGGACCACTGAGGCAAGCCTGGCGTGCACCTGCTCCCGGTCGATGACCAGGCAACCGAACGCCGCGAGGACGAACATCGCGAGGAAGACGTCGAGCATGCCGATGCGCGACTGCACGTGGCTGACGCCGTCGGCGATGAGCAGCACCCCGGCGACCCCGCCCAGCAGTGTCGATCGGGTCATCCGGCGCACGATGCGGACGATCAGCAGCACACACACCGTGCCGGCCAGCGCGGCGGACAGCCGCCACCCCCAGCCGTTGTAGCCCATCAGCAGCTCACCCAGCGCGATGAGCTGCTTGCCCAGCGGTGGGTGCACGACGAGCTCGTAACCCGGGTTGTCCTCCACCCCGCCGTTGCGCAGCATCTGCCAGGCCTGCGGCGCGTAGTGCTTCTCGTCGAACACCGGGGTGCCGCCATCGGTGGGCAGGCCCAGATTCCACAGCCGCACCAGACCGGCGATCAAGGTCAGACCCAGCGTTACTGCCCAGCTCCGCCACCGGTCGGTGAGCGGGCGTGGCACCAGCCACTGCAAGGGACCGGCCGGTCTGGTCGGCTCCGGAGGAATCGAGGCGACACCCACCATCGGGGTGTCGGGCCTCACCTCCCGGACCGTCGTCACGGGCCGATCGTAAGCTGGGCGGCGTGCAAGGCGTTCCGGGCTCGGATGTCGGCACCCTGGTGCTGGCGGCTACCCCACTCGGTGACTCCCGGGACGCCTCGCCTCGCTTGATCGAGGCGCTGGGCCGCGCGGACGTAGTGGCTGCCGAGGACACCCGCCGGCTGCGGGCGCTGGCCGCGGCGCTGGGTGTGACCGTTACCGGCCGGATCCTCTCGCACTACGACGCGGTGGAGGTGGCCCGCATCCCCACGCTGCTGGCGGCGATCCGCACCGGCGCGACGGTGCTGGTGGTGACCGACGCCGGGATGCCCGTGCTGTCCGATCCCGGTTTCCGGCTGGTGGCGGCATGTGTGCAGGAGGGCCTGCGGGTGACCTGCGTGCCCGGCCCGTCGGCGGTGACCACTGCGCTGGCCGTCTCCGGGTTGCCCTGCGAACGGTTCTGCTTCGAGGGATTCCCGCCGCGCCGCGGCGGTCCCCGCCGGCGGTGGCTGGCTAGCCTCGCCGGGGAAGGGCGCACCTGTGTGTTCTTCGAGTCACCGCACCGGCTGGCCGCGACGCTGGCGGAGGCTGCTGAGGTGCTCGGGCCCGACCGGGCGGCGGTGGTGTGCCGGGAGCTCACCAAGCCCTACGAGGAGGTTCGCCGTGGTGGGCTGGGCGCGCTGTCCCAGTGGGCAGCCGACGGGGTACGCGGCGAGGTCACCGTCGTGCTGTCCGGTGCGCCACCCGCTGATCCACCGGATGTGGCCGACCTTGTCGGCGAGGTGACCGAGCGGGTCACCGCGGGGGAGCGGCTCAAGGAGGCCGTTGCCGCCGTGGCGGCCGCGCACGGTGTTCCCAAACGCGACCTCTACCAAGCAACTGTGGACAACCCGTGAGTGGCGATGCGAGTTATCGCTCGTATCGCCACTCACGGGCGCGGCAGCGCCCGTTGGACCCGTACCGGTGGCTGGAGGACGTCACTGGTGAGCGGGCGCTGTCCTGGGTGCGGGAGCGCAACGCCGAGGCCGTTGCGGAGCTGACCGGTGGGTCCCGGTTCGACGCGCTGCGCACCGAGATCCGCGAGGTGCTCGACTCGACGGACCGTATCCCCTACATCACCCGGCGCGGCGAGTACCGGTACAACTTCTGGCGGGACCGCGAGCACCCGCGCGGCCTGTGGCGGCGCACCACGCTCGCCGAGTACCGCAAGGAGCGGCCGGACTGGGAGATCCTGCTCGACGTGGACGCGCTGGCCCGCGACGAGGACGAGAACTGGGTGTACCACGGCGCGCAGTGCCTTCGGCCGGACTACCGGCGGGCGCTGGTCTCGCTGTCGCGCGGTGGCGCGGACGCTGCGGTGGTGCGGGAGTTCGACCTCGAGCGCCGCGAGTTCCTCACCGACGGCTTCCAGCTGCCCGAAGCGAAGTCCGTCGTGCGCTGGATCGATGCCGACCACATCTACGTCGCCACCGACTTCGGCCCAGGAACGCTCACCACCAGCGGGTACCCGCGCACCGTCCGGCAATGGCGGCGCGACACGCCGCTGGCCGAGGCCGAGCTGGTGTACGAGGGCAAGCCCGATGACATCGAGGTGTACGCCTACCACCACCACATTGAGGGCTTTGAGCGGGACTTCGTCTGGCGGGCGATGGACTTCCACCGTTCCGAGTTGTATCTGCGCTCCGATGACCGGCTGCGTCGCGTCGAGGTGCCCGAGGATGCGATCGCCAGCGTGTACCGG
>JBOHFU010000193.1:0-6708 GCA_050699675.1 Pseudonocardiaceae bacterium | reverse complement strand
GTCATGACCGGCGACGTCCTTCCAGAGCGTCAGCAACGGCGCTGGAGATCGGGAGTCCAGTTTCATCTTCGATCCACGCCCATTGTCCGTTTGGGTTGCATTCTAGGAACCACCACTGGCCGTCCAGGTCCACGATGAAGTCCAACGCACCGAACCGTAGACCCAGGACCTCAAGCAGTGCGCTCACGCCTGAGCGCACGACCCCCGGTGTTTCTATCACCGTATATGAGATCGAGTGGTAGTCTGATCGCCAATCGACGTGCGCCGCTTTGGACACGGCATCGATCCGGGTCGCGAAGCAGTGACCGTCAACGACGGTAAGTCTGACCTCGTATTCTTTCGGCACCCATTCCTGAAAGATATGCATGGTCCGGGAGATGTTCGGATCACTGCACTGGTCCGCTGTGACCTCGGTGGTAAAAACCTGCCGGAACCCGTTATCGTCACAGACGCCAGCACCACCGAACGGTTTGCACACTGCCTGACCGAGTCGGTGACAAACTTCTGCGCCGTCTCCGGTTCGTTGGTGACGAGGGTGCGTGGAACCCGAAGACGGCAAGCCACGGCCTGCCGTAGTTGAACGGGTTTGTACTCCGCGTAGCCAATGTTGTGTGGGTGGTTGAGCCACGGGTCCAAGGAGGCCAGCAGACCTCCGAACCCCAGTCGGGCCTGGATTGCCGCCCACCGGCGCTCATCGCAGGATAGGTCCGGGTGAAACTCGAATGTCGTGGGCCGCCGATAGTAGATGCCCGTAACGTCGTCCAGCTCCAGGCGTCGGCGGAGCGTCCGAAGCTGACCTGACCAGCGGCCGTTGAGAAGTTCCGCCCCGACGCTGAGCTTCTCAGGAAAATCTGCGCCGTCACATCGAAACAGAGAAACACCCCGCCGGTTGAGCTCGTCCACAACCTTGTCCGCCGTCGGATCGAATGGATAGGTCAGTATCAAGACGGACCCCACCGAGCTCACTGGATCAGTCTTCTCGGTGGTCGGTGTCGCTGTCCTTGTTGGTTGTCTGACCATCGCCGCCCTGGGTGACTGTGCTGGTCTGGCCGTCGGTGTGCTTGGATAATGGCACCATATCCGCACCATCGCGAATCAGACCCACCTGCGCATCCTCGTCGTAGCCCAACTCTGCCGGATCGACACAGCACACGATGCTAGCTGGCACGGCCAGCGTGAGCCCGAACGGCCGCGCCACGGACATCGGTTCGGGTGTTGTGTCAATTCGGCCGTAAGCGCGCCCTAACGGGAAGTGATCCGACGACGGAAACAGTCCTACGTTGAGCGGTTGGCCGTACGATTCTGCCGACATCCGTTGTACCTCCAATAACTGACAAGCTGATCCAGCCGTGTGTTCCCCAAGCACCGCTCATGGTTACTAGTCAGGCTCCACGGTATGCGTTGGAAGGGCAGTCCGTTTGACACCAAGAACCTGCCCATCGATGACCACCCCACCCGTGGCGTCGGCTCGCAGCTTAAGCCTCTCGCCTAGTGTCACCATCCTCCCAGCAAAGGAATACTGCTCCTCAGCTGTGGCGCTCCCCTCCATCAGCTTCATCGCCAATGGCACTACATCGGAGTTCAGCCGGGCCAGCGCGGCCAGCAGCTCCCGGTCTTCCAAGATCACGACAGTGCTCCGGGACAGGCGGGATGCACCTCGCCGGCCCCGCCGTGAGTGGCGTCCGGCCGTCGCGCCCTGGCGAACCTTCGGGGAGGAAGCGCGGGCGGGAGCTGATCTCGTGGAGTGGGTGGGTCCCACGGTTCGGGCTCGCAGTCAAACCCACCTGCACCGCGCGAGGCCCCCGGCGCACCCACAAGGAACGTGCGCAACACCTCACGCAGCAGGCCGTGCCTCGCCTGATACGCGTTCGCGTTCATGCCAGACACGGATGCCGGTACCGGCACGGTGACCTCCTCGTGATCACGTTTGTTGCTGGACGCATCGACATCAGGCGAGGGCTCGACCGACCACGGATACTATGCAACAGTTCCTATAATATTACAAGTCCCATTGACTAGAGCGTGGCCACCTAGGCACACTTCCAGCAACTTCTGTCAACCGGAGGAACCCGATGAAACTCACTGTCACGACGCTGTGGAGCGCGGCTTGTGGAGACGACGACTGGTGCCCAGGCGAGTACCGGATCAAGGAACGTCCCGGCATGCGCTACATGGTTGCCACGCCAACGGCCGATCCGGACGTTCTCGCTGCGATCCCCAACGTGGGGCCGGGGGAGGTCGTCGTCGAGCTCCCGGAGGCGTGATCGCCATGATGGATGCGACTGAGCTGCGAGGATATCTGGACGCTCACTTCACGAGGACGCTGTTCCGGCTGGAGACGCTGCCCACCTACGAGGTGCCCTCGGAAGGGTCAGACTTCGCCCGCTACCTCGCAGGTGAACCGGCGCCGACTCCGGAACGGCGGCGGCGGTGGCTTGGCCGGCTCGCCGACGAGGTGGCCCGCGGCTTGCGTCGCCGCCGAGTCCACGCAGTGAGCCTGCCATTGTCGGACTACCTGCGGTTCGAGTGCGAGTGGAGCTACGCGCTGAACCCATACGAAGAGATCCGCATCCTGGCGCTCACCGCCGACCGAGCCGACCTGCAAAGCATCGTCGGTGACGCTGGCGGGGACTTCTCTCTCGTTGACGACGAGCACCTGATCCGCATGCACTACACCGCTGACAGCCGACCTCTAGGCGCAGAGACCGACAGCTCCGCTGACGTCGTTGCGGCGTACCGGCGCATCGCGGAGGTGATGTGGTCCGAGGCGGAGCCGTTCGAGCAGTGGTGGGCGGCGCACCCGCAGTTCCACCGCGATCACTGGGCAGCCTGACGGTGACGGCAGCGCGGCGCGGTGGCGGTCGCGACGAACTGTCCCACTCGCTGAAGGCCCTGCGGACTGCCGCTGGCATGAAGCAGATCCCCGCCGCGGCGGCTGCGGGCATCAGCCAACCCGGGCTATCCCGTATTGAACGCGGCGGGCTGGTGCCCGCCCCGGAAACCGTTGAGGCGCTCACTCGCGTCTATGGCGCCGACCCGGACACAACGGCTCGGTTGGTGGAGCTAGCAACCGCGATCAGGCCTGAGCACCTGGACTCGCGGATCGTCATGCAGCGAGGCCTCAACCACTTCCAAGAACGCCTAGGGAAGATCGAGCGGTCATCGACCCTGATCCGCGCCTACCAACCGAACATCATCCTCGGGATGTTGCAGACCCCCGCTTACGCCGAGGTGGTGTTCGACTCCCGAGGTCGCACCGCGCAACAGACCGCCGACGGGGTAGCCGCTCGGCTCGCCCGACAGAACGCTCTCGAAGACACCCGCCGAGAGTGGGTGCTGATCCAGACAGAGGGCGCGCTGGACTGGTGTGTCCGCGATGCACCGCTGATGGCTGAACAGGTTGACCACATCACGGAGGTAAGCCAGTTACCGAACGTGCGAATCGGGTTGATCGTACGACGCACCCCGGCGACGGTGCTCGCGCCGCACGGCTTCCACATCTTCGACAGCCGCGCCGTGCAGATTGGTACCAAGACCGCGACCGCGCTGACCGATGATCCCGGGGACATCGCCACCTACGAGACGCTGTTCAGCGAACTCCAACACATGGCGGTGTTCGACGACGAGGCCTGCGCTGAGCTACGACGTATCGCTGACGAGTACCGAACGCTGCCCACCGAGTGTCAGAGCTGACGGCGCGCCACACACGATCGGGGAACCCCCAGGAGAATGGCGGCCTGAACCGACAACTAGCCCGAGTTTCCCGGTAGGGGCTCCGCGGGCGGTGTCCGCGGGGCCGGGGGCTGGGGCGGGGCGGGCGGTGTCGGGGGGGTGGTGCCGCCGGGTTTCTCGGCCCCGACGTTCCGGCCGCGTTTGAGGTGCCAGATCAGCACGGGCGCCCCGACCCCGGCGATGATGAGGCCGCTGAGCATGTCGTCGAGACCACGGCTGCGGCGGTCGTCGATCGCCCGGTCCTTTGCGGCCTGGAGCTGCTGCTCCGTCGGCCCCGTGGGCCCGGGCGAGTCCGGGGGGAAGCGGTATTCGTAGCTGTAACTGGACAGGCCCAGGCCCGGGAACAGGGCGCTCTTGGCGCCGAAGAGACCCACGGTGGTGCCGGTGACGACGAAGCCGAGGCCAACCAGCGCCGCCGCGTAGAAGTACAGGAGCACGACCCAACTGCGCCTCGCCGCCTGCGACTCAAGCCTCGAATCAGCTGCCATCTTGCGCTCCCTCCCTCATCGAGGCGCGACGGCAAACGATATGGAGACATATCGCGGTATCGGGGGGTCCTGTTACCGCGATATGTCTCCATATCGGGGATGATGCGCGCCGAGCGAGGGGGTCGGCAGCGCGGTATCCGAAGCGGTGCGCGAGATCCAGGCGCCGGTATGTGTTTGTCTTCGGTTCACCTGGCGTCCGCCCTGGCCTGTCCTGCACCGCTTAGCGTCATCGCGTTCCGACTGAGCGCGTCTGGAGGCTCCCGTGACTGCACGACCGGACGCGGACCCTGGAGTCGTCCCGCTCTCGCTGCTCCCGTCCCGTCTGCTTGGTCGGCAAGCTGTCACCTGCGAGTATCGGTGCGGGGATGCCTGCTCCCAGGAGCCGCCCAATGCCAGCGGCAACGAGTACTTCGGTGCTGTCGTGACTCGGGTGGTGAGCCGTCGCGGGATGCTCAAAGCGTTGGTCGCCGCCGTTGTCGTCGTTCCAGCAGGCGGTGTTGCGCTGGCCGGGTGCACCGCAGCGCCCCCCACGCTCCGGGGCCCCGGCACCGGGCGGCCGCTGGGCTTCCGACCGGTCGCGCCGAACACCCTCGACGCCGTCGTGGTGCCCGAGGGTTACCAGCACGCCGTCGTGATCCGGTGGGGCGATCCGATCATCCCCGGCGCCCCTGAGTTCGACTTCGGCGCCCAGACACCGCAGGCCCAGGCCGGCCAGTTCGGGTACAACTGCGACTTCGTCGCGCTACTGCCGTTCAACAAAGACCGGTCGCTGCTCGTGGTCAATCACGAGTACACCACCGAATCGTTCATGTTCCTCGGCTATGACGAGGCCAACCCCACCCGCGAGCAGGTGGAGACGGCGTGGACAGCGCACGGCCTGAGCGTCGTGCTGGTGGGGCGCGACCCCGCCTCGGGCCGGCTCACCCCCTGAAGGACCCGGTGAACCGCCGGATCACCGCCACCACGCCGATGGAGCTCACCGGTCCAGCAGCGGGCAGCGACCTGGTCCGGACCGCTGCCGACCCCGGCGGCCGGGTCGTGCTGGGCACCCTGAACAACTGCTCCGGCGGTGTCACCCCGTGGGGCACAGTGCTCTCCGGCGAGGAGAACCTCAACGTGTACTTCGGCAACGCCGATTCGCTCACCGATGCCGCCGCGAAGGCGAAGCTAGCCCGCTACGGCGTCACCGGAGGCGCGTCGATACGCAAGTGGGAGCGTTTCGACGCCCGCTTCGATAGCTCCCGCGAGCCCAACGAGCCCAACCGGTTCGGCTGGATCGTCGAGATCGACCCGTTCGATCCCGGGTTCGTCCCGCGCAAGCGGACCGCGATGGGCCGGTTCAAGCACGAGGCCGCCACCGTCCGGGTCGCTCAGAACGGCACGGTGGTGTCGTACATGGGCGACGACGAGCGCTTCGACTACCTGTACAAGTTCGTGTCGTCGCGCACGATGCGCAACGGCCGCGACGAGCTGGCCCACAACCTGGGAATCCTGGACGAGGGCACGCTCTACGTCGCCCGGTTCACCGGGGACTCACCCGAGGAGATCGACGGTTCCGGGCAGCTGCCCTCCGACGGCGAGTTCGGTGGGACTGGGCAGTGGATCCCGCTGGCCAGGTCGAATGCCGACGGCACCGGGGAGTCCTTCGTAGCCGGCCTGTCCGTACCGGACGTCCTGGTGCACACCCGGCTGGCCGGCGACGCGGTGAACGCCACCAAGATGGACCGGCCCGAGGACGTCGAGCCGCACCCGTGGACCGGCAAGGTGTACGCCTCGCTGACCAACAACAACCGTCGCGGGGTCGATGGCGCCCCGGCCGACGAGCCCAACCCGCGCAACGCCAATAGGCACGGGCACGTCCTGGAGCTGACCGAGGACGGCGACGACCCGGCGGCGACCGCGTTCAGCTGGACGTTGCTGCTGGTCTGCGGCGACCCGACCGACCCCGTCACCTACTTCGCCGGGTTCCCCAAAGACCAGGTCAGCCCGATCTCCTGCCCGGACAACCTCGCCTTCGACCCATCCGGCAACCTGTGGATCGCCACCGACGGCAACGCGCTGGGCTCCAACGACGGGCTGTTCGCGGTGCCCCTCGACGGCCCGTCCCGCGGGCACGTCAAGCAGTTCCTCACCGTGCCCCGCGGCGCCGAGGCGTGCGGACCGGTGATCGAGGACCGGCTGGTACTGGTCTCGGTGCAGCATCCCGGCCAGATCGACGGGGCATCCGCCGAACAGCCCGAGTCCCGCTGGCCGGACGGCCCGGGCAGCCAACCACGGCCCTCAGTGGTCTCAGTCTGGAAGACCGGCGGCGACCAGCCCGGCCTGATCGGAACCTAACTTCCGCGCCACCGTCGAGGAGCTCATCGCGACCCTCCCCGGTCAGAACGACTTGCGACGGCTCGACGTGCTTGACGTGCTGTGGCAGCAACCAGCCGCTCGAGCGGACCTTGTCCCAACCGACGCTGCCAGCCGGCGCCGAAGGCGAGCG
>JBOHFU010000192.1:0-6721 GCA_050699675.1 Pseudonocardiaceae bacterium | reverse complement strand
CCCGGTCACCAACTCGCAGCTGCGCGAGCGACTGTCCCTGGATCGGGTCGAGACCCTTCGACTGCTGACGGACCTGGTGGAGTCCGGTCAGCTCGTCCGGGTCGGAGAACGGCGCGGTGTGCACTACCTACGTCATGATGCTGGCAGCGCACTACCTTGACGCCGGACGAGGCCCTTGGCCAGACGAGCAGATCGACTTCGACGTAGAAGCGGATTCGGCCGGCCGGATAACGTCGCGTCGACGCCTGCACGACGCTCGTCGTCCACGCGCTGCGCGACGTTGCACCTCGCACGGGGTGACCCACTACACGTAGGGCGGTTTGGTAGATTTGGATAAAAAGTCGGATTGAGGTGGCTGTCCACGAGTCGGGCACGGTCGCCCTACCGGTTCAGACCGGCGATCGGTGTCGGGCTGGGTCGCCGCCAAGACGGTGCCCTGGCCCGACACCCCGGCCGCCTCTTGGTATGCCCAGCCGCGGTCGCACGGCAACTACAAGCAGATGACCGCCCGCAGCAAGCCGATACCCGTGGGCTATCCTCGCGACCGTTCGCGAACTCGTCGACTTCCTGCACGCCGAGATGACCAGATACCGTAAGGATTAAATGATCGATTCCCCATGGACACTGGCACCGCCTGGCCTCCGCCTGGCCGCCCCCGGTACTCGCGCTGGGTCGTCTCGCGATGCCCCATAACCGATCGCCCACCGGGACGCGCGCCGCCGCAGGAACGATTCCCGTCAGATCTGCGAACATCCTCCGCGATTCTCATCCGGAGTCAGGGGTACCATTCCGCCAACCGAAGAACTGCGATCTCGACATGCGTATTGAGAGTGGCAGTGGCCACAACCACCAGCCCGCAGCGGCCGGACCCACGTTCACCGGCGATGAGACCGCGCTGCGCGTTAGCCTGGCAACTGCGCTCATCGCTATCGGCGAGCGCGACGACGCGAGTCGACACACCGGCCACAACGCGCGACTAACCGACACCGAAGATATCGGCTCCACCCGTCGCGAGGCCGCATCCTTGCTCTCACATCGACCCGTTCGACGACCGAGTCATTGCGAACCCTGATGCACGCACGGGATGACTATTGTACTGGTCAGCGGAGAGGAACGGTATGAGATGAGCGACTCGCAGGGCAAGGACAGGCGCAACACATTTTGGACGGTACTCGGTGCACTATTGGCGATCTTTGGTGCCGCGTTCGCTGTTGTGACTTACATTGTCCCAGTGGAGAGCGCGATAGAGAAGCTCGCACTTTCGCTCGTCGTCGTGAGCGTGTCGATACTGATCTTTCGGGCCATTCAAGTCTTACTGGCAGGCAGGAGGATCGACCCATTTTTTTCTGCGCTCGCATTCGTGACGGTGGGGCTCATGGTGTGGTACACGGTTATTTTGGCGGCTAGCCGTGAAGCAAAGATCGCCACACTCGAACAGCAGACCAGAACGCTTGAGCAGCAGGCCAGTACGAACGGCCGCGATGAACCTACTCCCACCGCGACGCCGTGGCCTTCACGTTCGGAGACCACCTTCCCATCCGAAACTGAGAGTGCGGTCGAGCAGGGCAGCGCAATCCCACAAGCGCCGAAGACCTCGATCCCGTCTGAGGCTCCATTACCTAGCTTCGCGCCGTCCGCCGAACAGATCTACAGCACAGGTACCGCAACGTTGTACCTCGGTGGATATGGGATTAAACTCTCTGGCTGGCACAGGCACAATGGTCCTGGCAATAGTGGCCAGATCATGTTCACGGAGGCCGCACTGGTCGGGCATGACAAAACTCAGCTGGGGTTATTGACCGAAGGCTCGGATACTTCGTTCGCAACCTGTCGCGATCACACTGCGTGGACCCCTGCCATCAACTGGCAGCAAGTGCGACGCGGCAGCTTCGCATGCTTGCGATGGAACGGACTTCGTGGAATCCTGCGAATCGATACCATTCCAGATTTCGATAAGAGAAGTCGGTCTGGTGAGAACGCTCCGTCTGTCGTGCTCACAGGCGTCGTCTGGGATCGGATCGTTGACCGCTGACCCGACCGGCGGGAACACCAAAACTTATTCCGTACAAACTTCTCGAAGGTACTCTCGGGAAGACCATCGATTCGGCTGCGGCACCGTACCCGACAAGTACGGACTTGTGCGCGAGCAGAAAGCCGAAGTTTGGCGTGTGCTGCGCCAAAGCCCGCAGACGCGGATCGATTGTCACCTTACGCGCGCGACCGCCGGTCCCGGCTTTGAGGGTGGCGTCAGTGCGGAGGTAGGTGTAGCTGCCGCAGGATGGTGCCCAGGTCAGTTGGTTGGTCGGTGGTGGTGTCGGCCCAGTGCTGCAGGATGTCGGCGGTGGCAAGCGCAAGATCGGGGGGTAGCTGCCGGGCGCCCAGGGCGTCGGCGACTTCGTGCATCTCCGGTGCCCAGCGCCAGGCCCGGGCAGCGACGCTGGGCAGGAAGTCCCGGTTGGCGAGGATGTCGTGGGGCATCCGCTGCGCCTCGGTGAGCAAGGCCGCGGTGATGCCGTGATCGTCAGCCAGCGCGTGCGCGAGGGCGGCGGCGGTGCGGCTGGTTCGCTGGAAGGAGGCGAAGGCCATCTTCAGGGCGCTGGCCTGGCCTGGGTGCTCCCCGAGACGGACCGGTTCGACCAACGAACCGGTGAACAGGTCCGCAACCCGGCGGCTTACGGTCGGAGATCCGGCAAGGTAGAGCCGGGCGGGGGGTTGCCCGGCGGGTGGCGACCCGAAGATGCATCCATCGCCGACGGCCGCCCCCGCTTCGGTGAGCCGGGCGGCGATCCGGTGCATGCGTGCAGGGCTGATGGCGTTCGCCTCGACATAGATACCGTGGTACCCGATTGCAGCGACTGTGGTGGCGATCTCCTCGGCCACTGCGGGCGGGCAGATCGACAAGACGATCTCGCTGTCTGCGAGCAGTTGCTCGAGCGGAGCCGGAGTCAGTCCGGCGTTCTCGGCCCGGTGGTGGGTGACCGGGCTGCGCCCGTCGGGACACCACAGGACGGTGTGGCCGTTGGCCGTGATCTGGGCGGCGATGCCGGCTCCCATCCGGCCCGGGTGCAGCAGCCCGACCGTGACCGAGGCACTCACCCGCCGGCTCCGGGCAGCGCGGGGGGCGCCGAGGCCTGGGTAAAGTTCCGAATCTGGTCGTGCAGGTCCAGCGCTAGCGTGCAGGTCTGGTACCTCGGCCGCTGCAGCGCGCGGCCCACCTGGTTCAGGCGGCGCGCGACGCTGTCAGTGCGGCGCTGAGTGGCGATGGCCAGCACACGCTGAAGCTGTTCGGCGGCGCCGTCGAGATCGTCGCGGCCGAGCCGGGCCGCAGCGAGGTCCAGCCGGGTCAGGCACAGCTCGCCGAGGCGGCGCTGCTCCGGGGGGTCGGCTTCGTAGAGTTCGACGGCATGTGCCGCGTCGCGTTCGGCGTCGGTGTAGCTGTCCGGCCCGCCGAGCCACAGCCACGCAGTCGCGGTATAGAAGCTCTGCTTGGCCGGGGGGAAGGTGAGCATCCCGCCCGGGTCATCCGCTCCCCGGACCTCGTCGCGGGCTTGCTCGGCACGGGCCAGCGCATTCTCGGTGGCGCGCTGGTCGCGCAGCCGGGCGTGCGCTCGGGCCTCTATCGCGGCCAGCCGGACCCGGGCCGTCCCGGTCTCCGGCACATAGCGCCAGCCGTCCGCGGCCAGGTCGACGGCGGCGCGGGGCCGCTCGTCCCAGTAGGCCACCAGGCTCTGCGTGCCGCGTACCCAGGCGCGCAGCGCGTTGTTCCCGGCCAGCTCGGCGCACAGAAACGCGGTGCGGGCCTGCGTCTCAGCGGCAGGCAGCCAGCCCAGGTCAAACGAGGCGTTGGCGAGCATCCCGCACAGCACACCAGCCACCAGGTACAACTCGTGGCTCTGGTCGGGGTATTGGCGGCCCTCCAGCAACTCGAATGCCCGGTTCCGCAACGCCCGCAACTCGATGAATATCGGGTAGACGGGCCGGTTGGGGTAGGTCGTCACGATCCGGTCCAGGTCCGCGCGGAACTGCTCCAGGGTGTGCGGCCCAACATTGGACTGCTCAGCGAACTGCCCGAAGCGGGCCGACTCGGCGGCGGCCATCGCCACCTCCCTCTGCACTGCCAGATCCTCCACCGGCTCACCGTCGACCGGCACCGGTCCGGGTACCTCGACCGTAGTGACCTCGGCCCCAGACGCGGGCTCGGGCGGCCCGAACAGCCGCTCGGCGCTCTCCCCGAACATCTGCTCCAGAACCCGGCAGGCGGCTGGATGCGGAAGGCCATCGAGGTCACCCCCCATCCAGCGGGTCACCTGCCGCATCGACACGGTGAGCCCTTCGTCGAGCTGGCCCGATAAACGGTCGAAGTCTTTCTGGAACTCGGCCTGCGTCTGTCGTAACTGGCGCACCAACTGCTCCAGCCTCGTCCGCGCAAGCATGCCGGAACCAACCATCCTCATCACCCTCCGAGCTGACCTGAGCGCACAACGCGGTGCACAGTATGGAACCCGATGCTCCGACGGGCGGGCTAACCAGCCCACATGTCCGGTAAACGTCCGATCACCGTCCATGATTGTCTAGGTGATGTCCACCGCGATCATGGCACCGTCCCCTCAGACGGAGCCGGAGATGCCGTGCAGAGGCGCGCCCTGATCCCGGCTCAGTCCCACCAGATCCATCACTTTCACGGGAAAGCGCAAGAATGACGAATGTTGCCGCTGCAGCCAGGTGCCTGCCACCGGAGGTGGAAAAACTGCTGCTCGATGTGCTGGACGACGGGTTCACCGTGTACTGCTGCGGACCCAAGGCAGGGCCAAACGCCCTGGTCGCCGCCTACGAATGGCCGCATTGCTTCGATCTGATCACTATCCGCGACTTCGATCGGATCACCGCAGCCAGGGCGCCGAAACACGGCAAGGTCGATATCTTCGCCCCCGAGGTCGTGATGTGGGCCTACGATGGCCCGCCGCAATGGACTTTGCGGATGTTGCTGAACCTGGTGCACCCGCAGCACCCCGACGCTCCCCACGGGGAATTCCCCGCACCGCGGTGCCTGCATATTCCCCGGGCCGAGCAACGCCCCATGACGATCCGGCTGCCCTCACCAGGCCGGGCCGGTGCGCGAGCCCGACGACTCGCCACCACGATGGCAGCTGACAGCCGGTCCACAGGATCCTTGTCGCCCAGCGCCACCCACGCGACGCCGCCAGCTTCACCCAGTGACTCTTATGCAGCGCTGGCGACGACAACCCGTTCTGACTAGGCGCATCAGCCCCCACACGTTCCGCGTGTCGGGGCTGATGCTTGCCTACCGGTGGTTACGCTACCGGGCGTGCGTTTCCGATGGGACTGGCTGAGCCCAATGGTAACTGTTCCGTATGTTCCGGCACTCGGACCTGTAGGGCCCCGTGCGCTGTCCGAAGAGCTGTTCAACGCCGTCGTGGACATCGCTGACACGGACCGGTTTCTCCCTTACGACAAAGACCAGCGCTGGTCGAGCACGAAAGACGAATGGCTCATCGTCGACGAGATTATTCACGAGCCAGACCGCACCGTGATACCAACAATATCTACCCGTGGACGCCGTCTGTTGAAGGTCCACTACTACGGAGATGGCGGGCCGATGCTAAGCGAGGTCACCGAGTGGTTATACACCTGGTGTGCCGCCTTTGGCGTGGCGGGCGGGCGGGTCATCTGGTTTCAAAGCACTCCCGATGGCGCACGAACGCGACTGATGCTGAAGACGTTCGCCGACCAGGACAAGCGCCACTATGGCCACGTCATGGACCTGGAGGACTGCGACGTCGGTGACACGTTCCCGGCCTTCGCCGAACAGCTCGGGGCGGACGGATTCGCTTTCCTCTACCAGCGTATCAAGACCGGACTCTCCGACGGCCCAATCCTCGTCACAGTCGAGGACCGGCACATCGTCGGAGCCATCGGCCCTCTGGGAATCCTGCTCGACGCCGCCGGGACACGAACGCAGCCGCCACAATACTTCGCCGTGCATCCCGACTACCGTCACCGCGGCCACGGCAGAGCACTGTGGCGGGCAGCGATCGCGTGGGGTGCGGAGAACGGGGCCGAGTACAAAGTTCTCCAAGCCGCATCCGGGAGCGCAGCCGAGCTGTTCTACCTCTCCGAAAACATGTCCACGCTCGGGTTCGTGTGCAGCAGGGACGTACCCCTGCATCACGGGATATGAGAACCCAGCGCCTGACCTGTTTCCGGCTTCACGATAGAGATCCCGGTTCGATCCCGCTATGGTGAACCGGGGGGCGATCCGGTGCATGCGTGTGGGGCTGATCGCGTTCGCCTCGACATAGATACCGCGGTACCCGATTCCAGCTACCGTGGTGGCGATCTCCTCGGCCTCCTCGACCGCTGCTGGCGGGCAGATCGACAATTGAAAAACTTCGTTGAGCATTTCGGCACGCTGAGTTTGCCGCTCTAGGCCCGTCTCCCTCATCTGGTGCGCCTCACTAACATCCACCCGGGGCTGGCTCGCCAGAAGGATTCACTGCCAGCACAGGTGCTGATCGGAGTCAGTCGGTCAGCCGTGCGCGCAGGAGATTCTTGCGGACCTTGCCTGATGCGGTCAGCGGGAACTCGTCGGTGAAGATCCATGTCGCAGGTGTCTTGTAGGCCGCCAGGTGGTCCCGGCAGTAAGCGTGCAGCGCGGCCTCGGTCACCTCGGCGCCGGGGTTAAGGCGCAGGAACGCCGCGA
>JBOHFU010000191.1:0-6738 GCA_050699675.1 Pseudonocardiaceae bacterium | reverse complement strand
AACGAGTGCTGTTTCTCCTGCAGAGCCAGCGTCGAGACGGCAAGTGGGGTGGTCTGGATGGTTATGGTCTGGTCCCGACGCTGAGTGCCACTGAGGCGCTGCTGGCGAGCCTGCAACGATGGCAGCAGGACCGCAACGGTCAGGTTCTCGACTATGCAGACGTGGTCAGCGCAGCCGACCGTGGGCTGCGAGCGTTGTTCGGATGGCTCAGCGCCGACGCCCGGGTCGTGGTCCCGGATACGATCGCCGCGGAGATCGTGGTTCCCGCCCTGGTCGCACAGGTCAACGCGCACCTGGACAGGTTCCTGCCAGAACCGGTGATCGGGCTAGATATCTGGCGTGGCGGTGGCCGTCTCCTCCTGCCCCCTGGGGTGGACGACGGACTGCTGGCGCGGCTGGGCCATCTGGTGCGCCAAGGTCACCCGCTGCCGACCAAGCTGCTGCATTCACTTGAGGCTATCGGTCCCGCAGTGCGGGGCGCCCCCTTCGTCCGCCCGGTGCACGGCGCGGTGGGCTGCTCACCGGCGGCGACTGCGGCCTGGCTGCCGGACCGCACTGGCTGCCCCGCAGCGGTGGGTTATCTGGAAGCCGTGCAGAACCGTGGTAGGGGTCCGGTGCCAGGGGTCACGCCTATCCCCGTCTTCGAGCGGGCCTGGGTGTTGGCCGCACTCACTGCGGCGGGCATCGGCGTCACGGTGCCGCCCGGGCTGGCGGGCAGCTTGCACGCTGCGTTCGGTGAGTGCGGTGTTGCCGCCGGCCCCGGTCTTCCTCCGGACTCCGACGACACGGCCGTCGCCTTGTACGTGTTGGCGCAGTTGGGTAGCCCCCGCTCATTGGCTTATCTGTCGGCCTATCAGGTGGACGCATATTTCACTTGTTTCCCCGACGAGCGCACGCCTTCGATCAGCACCAACGCCCACGTTCTTCAGACGTTTGGCAAGTACCTGGAGCACAACGTGCCCCAACGCTTTCGTCACCATGCCACGATGGGCGAGCTCTCGGGGTGGTTACGCGACTGCCAGGAAGCTGATGGGAGCTGGTGGGACAAATGGCACGCCTCGCCCTACTACGCGACCGCGTGCTGCGCCACAGCGCTCCACCGTTACAGCCGTAACGCATCCGCCGCGACGGTCTCTAGGGCCGTGGAGTGGCTGCTCGACAGCCAACGTGAGAATGGGTCTTGGGGACGTTGGAGCGGTACCTACGAGGAAACCGCGTACGCGGTGCAAACCCTGTTGCAGACATGTATGTCTCGAGCCGACAGCGCAGTCGAACAGGCCGCCGCCCGTGGGTGCGTATTCCTGCAACGATCGGCCGGAGTCTACAAGCACCCGCCGCTGTGGCACGACAAGGACTTGTATACACCGATCAGAGTGGTGCGAGCCGAAAGGCTGGCCGCGCTGCACCTCGCGTACGCCAATCCCCACGTCGCCGCGATCATCGACTGCTGGGCCGCAGAGGAGTCCGAACAAGAGGCTGCGGGGTGAGACTCGATGAACCGAAACGAGTTCCGCTTCGCGTTGCAGACGTTGCCATTCTTGGACTCCCACGAGGGTCACCACGCTGGTGTTCTCGAACTTCGCGCGCGGCCCACGCCGCGGCTACTGGTATGGCACCCGGAGGGGATTGACTGGATCTTCCGGGCCGACCGGCAACTGCACCATATTCCCAGCCGTACCCTGAGCCCTCTGCTCGGGCGGAAGTCCCTGCTCTGGGCCGAAGGTCTTCGGCACGCCGCGTACCGGCGAGTGCTCGGTCCCTCGCTGCGTGGCCATCAGTTGCAGGTTTGTCACAACATTATTTCTCACACTGTCCATGCCGCAATCGACGCGTTGGCTCCAGGAGCTGTTATCAGTTTAATTAAATGGACCCAGAAGGTCACCCTCCGCGTCATCAGTCAGATTCTCCTGGGCCGCGTGGACGACTTGCTACTCACATCATTCAGCACTCGTGTCGACAGTGTGCTGGGCACACGTAGTCGTACATTAGCCCACCGTTACCTTCATGTGCACGCGTTGTCGATCTCTGCGCGGCGGTCCTTCCTCCGTGGTCGCCGCGAACTGGACGAAATGTTACTGAGGAGTGCAAAAGCCACAGCGACTGCCCAGCCTCCTGCGCTGGCAGCCCTGCTGCTGGCTAGTGACGGACCGCTCGGCGTGCTCGACGATGAAGAACTGACAGACCAGATCATGTCCTTGCTGTTCGCCGGACATGAAACCACCGCGTCAGTGACGGCATGGATACTTTACTGGTTAAGCCGGGACGAAAGAGTGCGCCGCGACGTCGTCGCCGAGCTGACCACCACCTCCAACGACGGTTCGGACCCCGCCCAGGTTCCGCTACTGCATGCCGTGACCGAAGAAGTCCTGAGGCTGTCTCCGCCTGCGATCATCGCCGGGAAGCGGATGCTGACCGCAGACACTGAACTGCTCGGCAAGCAGTTACCGGCGGGCACCATTGTTACTCCATGCATGTACCTTGCGCATCATCAACCGGACCTGTTTCCGAATCCGCGCCGATTCGAGCCCAGCCGTTTTCTTGATAACCGAGTTTCGCGTCATTACTACTTTCCGTTCGGTGGTGGAATCCGGCGCTGTTTGGGCAGTGAGCTGGCCATGCTGGAGGTCCGTATGATCACCGCTGCTGTGCTCCGTCGTTGTCAGCTGCACTGTGTCAACCCCGAAGCCGGTATTCCCGAGCTGCGCGGCCCTGCCATGACCCTGGCACAGGGCTTACGAATGTCGATCACCCCACACCGCAGGGCACCGCGGAACATACCCGCGTGAGCAGATGGCGGGACATCGTCCGAATTCACCGCCTTGAGTACCCGTTCCCGGTCAACTATCTGTGCCACGCGGTGTTGGGCGCCTGCTATGCAGCAAGCAGCGACGTTCAACAGCTGTGCACCGCGCCCGTCCTCCTCTCGATCATCGCGAACCTCCTCTCGATCGTGGGAGGAAACCCGCTCAACGCCGCCGTCGATGTCTCAACCGACGCACATACCCAGGGCAAACGTGACATCGCCCACGCGGCACTCCGGCTTGGCCGCAACCATGCCATGAGCTGGACCGCAACAGAAATGACATTCGCACTAGCAGTGGCTATCGCCACCGCACTGTGGCTGGACCGCGCGCTCATCGCGGTCGGCGTAGCACTGACCATTGCACTCTGCCTGCTCTATAATCTCGAACCGGTCCGGCTTAAGCGTCGAGGATTCGCCAACCCACTCACGATCGGACTGACTACTGGACTGCTGCCAAGTTTGGTCTCCTACAGCGCTGTGCGGCCCGACCTCACCGCATCAGTGTGGCTGATCTTCATCGGGCTTGGGGCTCTGATCACGGGACGCGCCATATGGTGGACAGTACCGGACCAGATTGGCGATAAGGAAACAGGAATGACGACACCGACCGTCCAATACGGCGCATCCCAGGCGATCGTCATCGCCTGCGTCGTGACCGTAGCCGGACTCGGCCTGCTCGGCTGGGGTCTGTGGTGGCGCCACGGGCCACTGTGGGCGTTGCTTGGCGTGGCCGTAAGCGGGGCTTTCCTCATCAGCAAGCTCGCGCTACTACGTCGTTTATCCAACTATGCCTTACCGAATCCTACACAGCTGCGGCGAAGAGACCTCTCCTCGGTCATGATTGCCGACATACTTCTGGTATTACTCCCGCTGGCCGCCCGAGGAACATAACGGGTCACAGTTTTCGGCCAAGTCCGCAAAACGCCGGGAAATCTTCTGGATGCGCGCTTAGATCCTCGGCTGATTCCGGGCGCCACAACGGAACTGGAACAACACCTGGCTCCACGAGATCCAACTCGTCGAAGAACTCTGCGATCTGCGTAGAATTACGCAAGGCCAACGACGGAACCGGAACGTGGTAAAAATCGTGAAATGCTGCCAGTCCAGTTACGAGAGCCTCATCATGACAAGTATGCGCGACAGACAAGTAACTGCCAGGACATACGGCGTCCAGGTAGGCCGCGATCAACCCGACTGGATTGTCAGCATCGGGAATATGATGCAACACATCGATCGCGAGCACTGCGACCGGCGCAGCCAGGTCAAGCAGCCCACATTCTGCGGTGGCATCGAGCACCTGCTCAGGTTGGCGCAAGTCGGCGAGCACCATAGCGGCATCGTGGCTGCCGGCCAACAACCTTTGGCCTTCCGCCACGACCCGCCGGTCCATATCTACGTACACCACCCGGCAACCAGGATTGAGATCCTGCGCCACCTCATGCACGTTACCCGCGGTGGGCAGGCCCGACCCGAGATCCACGAACTGCCGCACCCCCGCACCCACCAGATACCGCACCACACGACCCAGCAACGCCCGGTAGACACGCACCACGTGCGCCAGATGCGGTACCCCCACCAAGATGCGCTCAGCGACCTCACGATCAGCTGCGGTGTGGTCCGATCCCCCCAACCAGCAGTCACGGATTCCCGCGGTACTCCACGGTTCCGAACTGTTCTCAACCAGAGTTCCGACTGGTCGCTTCACTCTTGTGCTCCATCCCTTCGAGTAGTCGATAACCCCGCGTAGCGACATAGAGAAGGTAAACATCACGTAACAGCCAGACGAACTGTAGGTCAGATCACCCTTGCGCTCGACGGAGGCGGCAAACCTACACCCGAGCCGGCCCCAGTCACAATACGACCCGGCGTGTCGCGGCGCTCGGATGACATGCCACCCAGCCGTAGACACGATTGGATGAATAACGATCCTCGTTGTGAGGCACATCACTTGACGGCGGAAGTATTGACAATACTCTCAGTCGATTACACACCTGGTCCTTCAGCCCCGGATAGCTCTGCTGTTGAGTTCGGAAACGGGGAGCGGACGGCGTCGATGTCGGCAGCGGGCGGCACCCCCTGGGGCACGGGTTCAGCTGCCGAGCGGGGCGAAGAGGTCGACGGTGAGGGCGTCTGGGTCGTGCAGCACCGCGTAGCGCTGGCCCCAGAAGGCGTCCCATGGGGTGTGCTCGCCGTGGTAGCCGGCCGCGGTCAGCTCGGCGTAGGCGGCGTCCACCGCAGCTGGATCGGGCAGCCGGAACGCCAGGCTGGTGCGGCTGCCACCCCTGGGTGCGGTCCAGTCCGCAGAGATGGATCGGATGGTGTCCTCAGTATCCCAGAGCAGCCGCAGCCCGCCCGGCAAGGCGACCTCCACATGCGGTGCGGCGTCGGCGTCGGCCGGGATGTCCAACCCCAGCCGCCGGTAGAACGCCAGCGAAGCGGCCATGTCGGCCACCACAAGTCCGATCACATCCAGTCGCGCATCAATACCCATGACCCGCGACCCTAGGGGCGCAGGGCGCCGCTGTCTTGAACGGATCGGACACACCGTGCACCGTCAGCCGGACATGCCGGGGCGGCAGGGGCCAGCGGCCAGCCCGAAGCGGGCGAACTCGGCCACCATCGCCGCCAACGACCAGTGCGCGTTCAGCCCGCTCGGGTTGGGTAGCGCCCACACCAGGGTGGCGCCCACCGCGGCGGGCTGTGGTCCGACGGTGGCCCGCGGCGCGGCGAAGGCCACCCGGTAGGCGGTGATGCCGACCACGCCCAGGGCGACCGGACGCAGCTCGCGCACAAGATCCCGGAGTCGCGCACCGCCTGCTAGCAGCTCCGCCGTGCTCAATTCGTCGGCCCGGGCGGTGGCCCGGGACGCGATGTTGGTGATCCCCAGCCCGAGCGGGGGCAACAGCTGCTGCTCGTCGGGTCGCAACCGGCGCGGGGTGAAACCGGAACCGTGCAGCACCGGCCAGAAACGGTTGCCCGGCCGGGCGAAGTGATGGCCGGTAGCGGCGGAGACCAGGCCCGGGTTGATCCCGCAGAACAGCACCCGCAGCGGCGGATCGTCCGGCCCGGGCAGCACGTCGGGGATCGTGCGGTCCCGCGCCGCGGCGAGGTCGGCGGGCTTCATCGCGGTGGGGTGCTCGACCTATCGGTGGACGCCGCAGTGAGCGGGTCGGGGGGCTTCGCGTCGGCGGGGACGTCGGCCGGCGGGAATGCCGAGCCTGAAGTGCCTGCGCCGTCGACGGGCTTACCGTTCTCGCTGACCAGCACGCGGATGCCAGCGTTGAGCATGGCCAGCAGCGGCACCGCCAGCACCGCACCAGCGATACCGGCGACCACCGAACCCACCGCGACCGCCAGCACCACAGCCACCCCGTTGAGCTTGACCGCACGGCCCAGCAGCAGCGGCTGCAACACATTGCCCTCCAGCTGCTGCACACCGATCACCACCCCGAACACGATCAGCGCCGGCACCGGGCCAGTGGTCACCAACACCACCAGCACCGCAACCACCCCGGACACCACCGCGCCGATCACCGGGATGAATGCCGCCAGAAACGTCAACGCAGCCAACGGCAACACCAGCGGGGCACCTACCGCCAGCAACCCGATCCCGATCCCCACCGCATCCACCACCGCCACCAGCACGGTGGCCCGGATGTACCCCACCAGCGACTCGAACCCCCGCTGCCCGGCGACATCAACGCGGTCGCGGGCCCAGCGCGGCACCCCACGGATCAGGAACCGCCACATCGACCTGCCGCTGTACAGGAAGTAGATCAACGTGAACAACGCCAACGCAGTCCCAGCGAGGTACTGCCCCACGGTGAACGCGGTAGACAAAGCACCCGACGTGATCGCACTGCGGTTGGCAGACACCGACTGGCTCAACGAGTCCAGCAGGCTCTGCAGGTTCACCGGGGGCAGCCCGAACGGAG
>JBOHFU010000190.1:0-6742 GCA_050699675.1 Pseudonocardiaceae bacterium | reverse complement strand
CGGGCCTTGCCGGTTGCCTGAGCGCAGGCCACCCCGTCGCTGCGGGGAGATGTCCTCGGTGGAGGTCTTGCTGCGCTGCCGAGCCTCGCCGGACTGGGCCCGGTTCTTGTTCACCGTGCGAGCGGCGATCTCTTTGGCGCGTCCTTCGCTCGTGCCGCGCTCCTCCTGCGACGACTTGATGTGCTCGTACTGGCGTTCCTGCTTGTCACTCCACGCACGTTGGGGCATTGTCCTCACATCCTCGGCCACGGTTGCCGACTACTGAATAACCCCGTCGACCGGTTGTTACACATTCCGCCCCGCGGGGTACGCCGGTGGCATGTCTGAGCTGACCGAACTGCGCAAGCAGGCCGCGAGTTGCACAGCGTGCGAGCTCTACGCGGACGCCACCCAGACGGTCTTCGGCGCCGGTCAGCAGGGCGCGTCGATCGTGCTGGCCGGTGAGCAGCCCGGGGACCAGGAGGATCGCCAGGGCCAGCCGTTCGTGGGGCCTGCTGGGAAGCTGCTGGATCGGGCGCTGCACCAGGCCGGAATCTCCCGGGACGATGCCTACGTCACCAACGTCGTCAAGCACTTCCGATTCACCCGCCAGGGCAAGCGACGGATCCACCAGACCCCCGGCATCGAGCACGTGCGGGCATGCCTGCCCTGGCTGCGCGCCGAGCTCCACGCGGTCGACCCGAAGCTGCTGGTGACACTCGGAGCGACCGCCGCCAAGTCGCTGCTCGGCTCGTCGTTCCGGCTCACCCATCATCGTGGTGAGCTCCTGGAGTTCGACAGGTTGCCGCTGGTGGTGACGATCCACCCGGCAGCGGTGTTGCGGGCGCCTGACGAGCGCCGGGATGAGATGTTCGACGGGCTGGTCGCCGATCTGGAGTTGGCCGGCCGTACCGCGGGCAGCTCCCGGACCTGCCAGGTCCAACCTGGGTTTGCTGACATGCCCTAGCGGGTACCACAAGGTGCGACTCTCGCGATAGGGGGCTTGGCATGGACGTCAACGGCTACGTGACGTTTCTCATTCTTGGCGTGGCGCTGGTGCTGGCCGACGGGCAACTCATAACCCGGAGCGGACGACGGTACCTGCAGGGGGTGTACCAGCCTGAAGCAGGCCGCTCCATGCTGCACCTGGTGGCAGCGCTGTTCCACTTCGTGGTACTGGGGCTGCTGGCGCTGATCTCCTTGATTGATGTGGATACCGGTCTCCCCATTCGCGATGTTGTGGTCAAGCTCGGCGTGCTCCTGCTCGTGCTCGCCGCCGTCCACGGCTTGACGATCATGATTCTGATGAGGATCCGGGACCGGCGCTGGCAGGAACAGATCTCGGACGAGATCACTGAAAGCCATTACCACACAGGAGTGCACAACACGGGGGTGCAGGGTGCCACCGTCAAGCCGGTGAACGACGCCGAAAATGGGGGGCGTCAATCGCCGTCCACCGAGATGCGCTGGTGAGCTGATCTCCTCAGTGGTTCACGGGCGGCGCGCGGCCCCATCGAACCGGTCGTCGGGCCGGCGGTGACGATCTCGATCGAGCGAAGGCTGCCGCCCGCAGTGGACCACCCTGCGCAACCATCGCCACCGACGGCCTGAACGTCACCAGGCCGGGCATGAGCGCACGACACACCGGGCAAGAGCGCACGACACACCGGGCGGGGGAGCCGGACACGGCATGGGCGTCCTCTCATACGGCAAGTCTGAGCGGAATTGTCGGGGTGCTGGCCCATACTGCGGACCGGTCGAGGTTGACCCAGTAACGGAGTCGGCTCAGTGACGGGAGAGCGCGGTGGCACAGTCGAATCGGGGACGCGGGAATCGGGAGCGACGGGCTGCGGCGGCGGCGCGCCGGCGGGCGCGGCGCCGGACCTTCGCCGGATCGGGGATCCGAGGCGGCGAGGCCGCATGGGCAGAGCCGTCGGCGCAGCGGTCTGGAGCGCCGCCGCTCACCGCCGCGACGATCTCGACGGTGTTACTCAGCGCTGCGCATGAGCGCTGGGCCGGCGATCCGGATGTCGGAGCACGTATCGCCGCCGGGCTGGCCGATCGGTGTGCCGGCCAGCCCGGCATGGTCGAGGCGGCGGTCCGGCAGGCCGTCGTGCCATCAGTCGCGGCGGCGTGGGCCCGCGGCTGGTCACCCGAGGACCTCCACCAGCTGGCCCGGCGGCAGCTGGACGCCGCCGCAGTCGGCTACCTCATCGACGCGATCGCCGACGAGTCCCAGCAGTACGCCAAGGCCGCAGTGCCGCAGCGGTGGCGCGACGAGCTGCTGCAGATCGGCGCGGTGGTGTGGTGGGAGCCCGGCCCGGGTGATCTGGCCCAGGGCCATCTGCAGCAGTGGACCCGGCGGCACGGCCACAGCGTGGCGGACGCCCTCGCGACGGTGATCGAGATCCTGGCGCTGCTGCTGTCGCTGCCGGTGCTGCCCAGAATCGTGCCGCCGCCGGGGTCGGCCACCACCACCACCGCGCCGCGCCGCGGCGTCGACCAGAAGGTGCTGGCCCGGGTGCGGGGCCTGCTGGCCAAGGCCGAGTCGACCACGTTCCCCGAAGAGGCCGAGGCACTGTCGGCCAAGGCGCAGGAACTGATGAGCCGGCACTGTCTGGAACGGATTGTCATAGAAAGTGCTGACGATGCTGCTGGCACTCCGGGGTCGCATCCCGCCGCCGCCCGCAGGCTGTGGCTGGACAACCCTTACGTGGCCGCCAAATCACTGCTGGTAGGAGCGGTGGCCGAGGCGAACCGATGCCGGACCGTGCTCTCGGAGAAGCTCGGGTTCACCACCGTGCTCGGCGACGAGGTCGACTTGGAGGCCGTCGAGCTGCTCGCCACATCACTGCTGGTCCAGGCAACCAGGGCGATGGTGTCCGCGGGCAGCCAGACCACCCGCACCGGGCGGTCCCGGACCCGGTCGTACCGCCAGTCGTTCCTGATCGCCTACGCGACCCGGATCGGTGAACGGCTGATCACCGCCCGGGACGTGGGCGCCGCTGCGGTGTCCGATCCGGCGCGGCTGCTGCCGGTGCTGGCCGCGCGCGAGCGGGTGGTGGACGAACTGTTCGAGTCGATGTTCCCGGAATCGGTGTCCCGCTCGTTTAGCGTCGGCAACGCCGCCGGGTGGCACGCCGGCCGCGCGGCCGCGGACCTCGCTGTACTGGACACTCGACGTTCGGTGGCATCGGGGGGCAGCTGATCAACCCGGGTTGCCGAGCGCCGGCTCAACCGGCCTGCTACAACCGCGATCGCGGCCATGACCTGGCACAGCTTGCCGGTGCGTTAGTGGCTATAGATGAGCCGGAGCAGGCTGGGAACGTTGCGTCCGAGGCGCTGGTTATCGCCAGCGGCTGTGGCTCGGGCCGGACATTGCGGCACATTCGGGACGTCGGTCGTCAGCTGCGGCCGCATGCCAAGCTGCCTTGTGTCGCGCAGTTGTTCGATGACCTTGCTGCGGCGGCGCAGTGATGGCCTCATCCCGCGAACTCGACGCTATGCGGCGGGCTGTCGTGCTCTCGGCGTTCGGGCTTGGGACGACCAGTCCGAATCCACCCGTTGGCTGTGTGATTCTTGATCGAGATGGGCACATCGTTGGTGAGAGGTATCACGAACACAAGGGCGAGCCGCATGCCGAAACGCAAGCGCTCGCCGTTGCAGGCGAGCGCGCCGGGGGCGGGACTGCGGTTGTCACGCTGGAGCCGTGCAATCACCACGGTCGTACGCCGCCCTGCCGTGCAGCACTGATCGACGCTGGTGTTGCCCGTGTCGTGATCTCGGTCATTGATCCGACGTCGCCCGGCGAAGGTGGCGCTGCTGCGTTACGAAGCGCTGGCCTCGACGTTGAAGTTGGCGTTCTCGATGATGAAGTCCGGCTCGTTATTGGTCCCTGGCTCACCGCGCTCGAACAGCAACGACCCTTTGTTACCTTGGTTTACGCCGTGTATTCGGACGGGCGGGTCGGCGGGTTGCTGTCCACAGCCCGACCGTCGCTACGCGACGCGGCGACCGACGCAGAGGACCTCCGGCTTGTGCACGATGTCGTCTTGTTCGATGACGGTCGGTGTGAAGAGGGTGTCCGGGATGGGCATGGGCAAGGTGTTTTCGATCTCGCCACCATGCAGCCGTCACTGGAAACAGGCGATCTGCTCGCCTCACTTGTTGCCGGTGGCGTGCGATCACTACTCGTTCATGGCAATTGTTCGCTCGCCAGTACCCTGCTGGAGGTCAGTTCTGTTGACCAGGCAGTGGCATACGTCGAGACGGGCGGGTCGTCCAGCGTCGGGCAGACGGTGACGGACGCGCATCGCGTCGCTGGTCTGGTTCCCGGCTTTGCGTTGCGGGATGTGACGCGGGTTGGTGCGGTAGTTCGGGTGAGTAGCACGCGGGTCCAGAGAAGATGAGGAACGTCAGCGGGAGGGCGATCCCAAGGGTTGGTACCAGCGCAGGTGTGTCGCCGAGCTCCGCGACTGCCTAGCCGCCACCGCCGCCTAAGGGGCCCCGTCGGCGATCCGGCGGCACAGCCACGCCAGCGCGAGCGGGTAGCGGTAGTCGATCGCGCGATGCCCGGCGTCGAACAGCTCGAAGTTTACCCGCTCGTCAGGCAGGCCGGCGGCGCGGAGCTGGTCACGGAACGCTTGCGTGCCGAGGTCGAGGTACCACTCGTCACGGGTGCCGGCGTCCAGCCACACCGCGCGCAGCGAGCGCAGCGCGTCGGCGTACCGCGGCGCCATCCGCACCGGGTCCCAGTCCAGCCAGCGCTGCCAGACCTCCGGACACAGCACCCCCGTGCGCGGGTCGAACGGCAGCTGCGGGGTGCTGTCCTCGTCGGCGGAGAAGCAGGCGGAGATGCCGAGCATCATCAGCAGGTCCTCGTCGGCGGGTTTGGTGAATGCGGTCCGGGATTGGAACTCGGACCACCAGCGGCCGATGTCACCGTCGTAGTCGCGTAGGTGGCGCACCGCCTTGCCGAACTCCGGGAGGTAGCACAGCTCGTACAAGGTGTCCCCGGCGTGGCTGGCCAGCGCGCCGAACAGGTCCGGCCGCAGCATCGGCGTGATCATGGCGCCGAACCCGCCGGAAGACTTGCCGCTGATCGCCCGGTGCGCCCGGTCGGGCAGCGTCCGGTAGCGGGCGTCGACGAACGGCACAACCTCGTCGCACAGGTAGCTGTGGTAGCGCCCGGTGCCCGGGGAGTCGACGAACTGGCTGCCGCCGTAGGTCGTCCAGGCGTCGACGAAGACCAGCACTGCGGGCGGGACGTCGCCGGTGGCGAAGACGGCGTCGGCGGTTTCCGGGAACGGCTGGCGGTACGCGCTGCGGTTGCGCCACATGGCCAGGTACCCGGTGTAGCCCTGGATCACATAGACGCTCGGGTAGCGCTGCTGCGTGCCGTCGTAGCCGGGTGGGACATACACCCACAGCGGACGGTGTGCGGGATCACCCAGCGGGTTGTCACGCAGCAGCACACTGTCGATCACGTGTTCGTCGAGCCGGCCGGCAAGTGTGGCGGACCAAGGCAGCACGCCGCTCACCGTACCTCTGAGGGCGCCCCGCTAACCGGCCCTGACCGGGCTGTCTCGTTGCGCTAGCGCGAGGCGGGCCGCTTGCCAGCCGCCCATGCCGTGCACGCCGGCGCCCGGTGGGGTGCTGGACGAGCAGAGGTACACACCGGGAAGGGGGGTCTGCCACGGCCGCCGCGAGAGCACCGGCCGGGCGACGAACTGGCGCAGGTCGGCCGCGCCACCGCTGATGTCGCCGCCGACCTTGTTCGCGTTGTGCGCCTCGAGCGCCGCCGGTCCCATCGCGTGCCGCGCCAGCACCCGGTCCCGGAAACCCGGCGCGAACCGCTCGATCTGGGCTTCGACCGCCGCGGTCATGTCGACGTTCGAGCCGTTCGGCACGTGGCAGTACGCCCAGAGGGTGTGCGCGCCGGCTGGCGCCCTGGTCGGATCGGCGACGCAGGCCTGGACGAGCAGCACGAAGGGGCGATCCGGATGCCGGCCGCGCGCCACGTCGTGCTCGCTGGCCGCGATCTCCTCGAGCGTGCCGCCGAGGTGCACCGTCGCGGCGCCAGCCACCGACGGATCGCGCCACGGCACCGGCCCGTCCAGCGCCCAGTCGAGCTTGAACACGCCCGGCCCGTACCGGAACCTCTCCAGGCGGCGGCGGTAACGATGAGGCAGCCGGTCCCCGGCGATGTCGAGCACCTGACGTGGGGTGAGGTTGAGCAGGATCGACCCGGCGGGCGGCAGCTCGGCGAGATCCCGCACCGCGGTGCCGGTCGCGACCTCACCGCCGTGCCGTCGTAACCGGGCGACCAGGGCATCTGCCAGAGACTGCGATCCGCCGGCGGCGACCGGCCAGCCGACGTGGTGCGCCAGCGCAGCGAGCAGCAACCCATAGCCGGCCGTGATGGGCGCGCCCAGATCGAGGATGGAGTGCGCCGACATACCGGCGAAGGCCGCCCGGGCTCGTGCGCCGCGGAAGGCCGCCCGGGCCATCCAGGTCGCCGGCCAGGCGCCCAGCGCGCCGTAGCGGGCGAGCGCCAGCGGGGCCCGCGGCGGCAGGTCCAGCGGCGCGAGCAGCGAGTCGACCAGCGGGTCACCGGCCCCGGCGGTCGCGCCGACTGTGGCCTGCCAGCGCCACCCGTCGCTGCCCAGCCCGGCCACGGTGGCGTCGAGGTCGCGGTGCACCAGGACGGCGTCGCGGTCGTCGAGCGGGTGAGCGGTGGCCACCGGCGGATGCGCCCAGCGCA
>JBOHFU010000189.1:0-6785 GCA_050699675.1 Pseudonocardiaceae bacterium | reverse complement strand
TCTCGCGCAGGTCCGACCGCTGGGTCGCGGGATCCTCGGGGAACGACAGCGTGAGCCCGCACCGCAGCCCGCACGCGACGGCCAGCATCTGCTCGCCGACCCAGGCCAGCGGCAGGAACGAGACGTAGCGCTGGCCGGGCCGTACCGGGTCCACGCTGGTCAGGTGCTCGGCCATGGCGAGCAGATTCGCGTGGGTGAGCCGGGCGAGCTTGGGCAACGCGGTGGTTCCGGACGTGGTGCAGATGACGGCGGTGTCGCCCGGGTCGCCCATAGCGATCTCCTCGTCCAGCCAGCCGGGAAACTGCGCTGCGACCCGCCGGCCGTCCGCCTCGACCGTGGTGAACGCCGCTAGGTACGGCTGGACGTAGCCCTCCAGGCCGTGCGGGTCGTCATAGATGACGGTCTCCAGCCGCGGCAGTTGCTCCTTCAGCGCGACGACCTTGTCCACCTGTTCCTGGTCCTCGGCGACCACAATGCGAACACCGGCGAGATCCAAGACGTGGGAGACCTCCGCGCCGATGCTGGTCGGGTACACCCCGACGACGGCCGCGCCGAGGCACTGGGCGGCGAGCTCCGTGACGAGCCATTCCGGCCGGTTGTCACCGATGACCGCGACGATGTCCCCCCGGCCGATGCCCCGGGTGGCCAGTCCGTGGGCGAAATCGCGGACCCGCCGCAGGTAGTCGGCCCAGGTCAGCGGCTGCCAGATGCCGTAGAGCTTCTCCTGCAGGGCGACCCGGGTCGGGCTGGTCCGGGCCAGCTCGGCCAGCAGCCGGGGGAAGGTGTCGGTCACGACTGTTCCCCCAGGTACGCCTCGATCACGGCCGGGTCGCCGCGCACCTCGTTGGGACTGCCATCGGCGATGAGCTTGCCGAAGTCGAGCACCGTGACCCGATGGGAGATGTCCATGACCACGTCCATGTCGTGCTCGATCACCACGACGGTCACCCCGCGCAGCTCGTTCACGTCGAGGATGTAGCGGGCCATGTACTCCCTTTCCTCGGCGTTCATGCCGGCCATCGGCTCATCGAGCAGGAGCACCGCGGGCTGCAGGCACAGCGCTCGGCCGAGCTCCACGCGCTTGGCATAGCCGTAGGCCAGGGTGCCGACCGGCTTGTTGCGGACTGCCTGCAGCTCGAGCAGGTCGATGATCTCCTCGACGTATTCCCGATGGGCGATTTCCTGCCGGCGGGCCGGGCCGAACCAGAACAGCGCCGGCAGCAGCGCCTTGCTCATCCGGATGTGCCGGCCGAGCATGAGGTTCTCCAGCACGGTCAGGTGCTTGAACAGCTCGATGTTCTGGAACGACCGTGCGACGCCGAGGCGGGCGATCTGGTGGGGACGGCGGCCAAGGAGATTCGCCGGCCCGCCGTCCCGATTCAGCCGGATCTGCCCGCAATGCGGTTGGTACAGCCCCGAAATACAGTTGAGCAGGGAGGATTTGCCTGCGCCATTGGGCCCGATGACCGCATGTACGCTGCCGGCGACAACGGTCAGGCCGACGTTGTCCAGCACCTGGATGTCGCCAAAGCGCAACCCCACCCCGCTGATCTCGAGCAGCGGCTGGCCGGGCGGGACCGTGCTTCCGTTGAGCGGGAAGCGGTACGTTCGGCTCACCACGCGACGGACACCCAGCCGCGCCAGCACGTCGGTGGTGACCGGGGCGTACATCGTGTCGAGCCTGGTCGGCCGGGTCCGCTCAACGTCCGATTTCTCTGCGAAGACGTGACCCATATCCCCTCCCCACGGCGTGCTACCACGTGTGGGGAGGGGAGGGCGGGATCGCCTGATACATAATGTATCCAGTCAAGTGGTATCACCGAAGTGGTCGTCGGGTGGTATCAGTCGCGACGTCTGAAGAGCGGCGAACATCCAGTTCTCGGCCAAACTCATCAAGGTCTGCGCTTCGGGCGGCGTGATCTCCGAGGTCGACCATCCGATTCACCAGCAGTTCACGGTCACTGAGCTTCGAGCGATCGTCGAGGTGGCGGCCCTGGCCGAGCGGTCGGTGGCCGCGCACTGCCACGGAAAGCCCGGCATCATGGCTGCAATCAAGCCGGGCGTCTGCACGATCGAGCACGGGACTTACCTCGACGCCGAGGCCTGCGACGCGATGCGGGAGACCGGCACCATCCTCGTCACCACCCGCACCATTATCTCCGAGCTCGCAGACGTCGAGATCATGCTGCCATACGCCCGCCGTAAGATGGCCGAAATTCGTGAGCAACACGCCAAGGCGATCGCGTTGGCGCACGAGCACGGGGTGACGCTGGCGATGGGCACAGATGTGGGGTTGTCCGGCGTCAACATCCCGGGCTCATGGGGTCGGAATGGACGCGAGTTGCCGCTACTGGTCGAGGCGGGGTTGTCGCCTCTTGCGGCGATCGAGGCCGCGACGGCGAGCGCGCCGCTGACGCTCGGCCCGCAGGCTCCGCGAAGTGGATTACTGGCCGAGGGCTATGAGGCCGACGTGCTCACAGTGGACGCCGACCCGGTGGCCGACGTCCACGTACTCGCTGAGCCGGCCCACATCGTCGGTGTCTGGAAGTCAGGTCGGCGAGTCAAACCAACTCGCTGATGAGCTCGGCTCGGCGAGTAGCTCCTCGACAATCGCGGTAGAACCTGAGCAGTGCCCAAATCGTAGCCGGCGGAGGTCAGGCGGCAGGAGCGACGGACAGCTTAAGGCGATCCCGTCCACGCGGTACTCAGCGCCCAGGTGACGCTCCAGAGTTGTGGACTGACGCGACACCGACATCATCTTCGCCGAGCGCATGAACACACGGACATCGGCATCCGCTGCACAGGCGGCGAAGTCGCCCGTAGGCTTCGTGATCAACGGTAGGCATCCCGCTGGTGGCTGATGTCCAGAACCTGAACGGTCTGGCTGCTGTCATCGATGATGTAGCGGACTCGGTACTGCCCGCGTCGAGCGCGCCAGTAGCCCTCGAAGGGCTTACGCAGCGGCGCTCCCACGCGATGGGGGTTCTCGGCCAGCGGCCCGTACAGGAACTCCACGCATGCAGCGGCGACGGCTTCCGGCAGTCGTTCGGTGAGTTGGCGTGCCGCGGTCCGAGCGACGTGTACCCGGTAGGTCACTCGGGTTGGGTCCTGGCTCGCTGGTCAATCAGGGCTCGCACCTGCTGCTCGTCGAGCACGTCACCGGCAGCGAAGTCGGCTTCGCCAGCGACGATGCGCTCCTGTGCCCGGGTATCGGCGAGCAGCTCGAGGGTCGCCTCGATGGACTCAAGATCCTCTGCGGCGAGCAGCACGACATAGTCACGGCCGTTGCGGGTGATGTGGACGCGCTCGTGAGTGCGCCCGACCTCGTCAGCGATCTCGGAGAGTCGGGCCTTCGCTTCAGACAGCGGGATCGTGCTCATGGACCAGAATTATAGTCCGCCATCCTGCCAATCGCCCAACGGGCAGCTGATCAGCCCTGCGGCGGCGCGAACACGTGCACCTGGTAGTGCCTTCCCGCTGCCGAATGCCGGTCAGGCCCTTCGGGGCCTATGTCCTGCGTGCCATAGGAATGACTGTAAGCAGGGAAATTGGCCAGCCAGTTGGACAAAGATCGAGTGTAAACTACCTCGAACAGGAGTTCGTCCTGGTCAGGGGTGGTGGCCAGGGGCGGGGTCGAACCGCCGACCTTCCGATTTTCAGTCGGACGCTCGTACCAACTGAGCTACCTGGCCGTTCGGGCCGGGATCCGGCCCGCTGTATACCCGAGCGACCCAGACGGGACTCGAACCCGCGACCTTCGCCGTGACAGGGCGACGCGCTAACCAACTGCGCCACTGGGCCTCGCTGTGCGTGCCCCCAACGGGATTCGAACCCGCGCTGCCGCCTTGAAAGGGCGGAGTCCTAGGCCGCTAGACGATGGGGACCTGGTCGTCCAGACCTGCCCGCGCCGGTCGCCCGTCGTGAGCACAACAAGCATAGGCCACCACCCGGGCCGCGTGCACAACGGGTGGTCGGCCTCTGCTGCGCCAGTGCGCTCCTAGCTCTTCCCCGACGTCACCGCCGCACCGGCGGGATGCCATCCTCGCCGGCGATCAACCCCAACATTTCCAGCAGCACCCGACAGTCCTCGGCATCCGTGGCCGACCGAGCGACCGACAGGCGAGCCCGGTCCACCTGCTCGGCCGTGACGCGATGCGGGTCCTGCCCACGCTGCATAGGCACCGACGGACTGCTGAGTTCCGCGCCGGTCTCCGGACCGAGGTGGTAGGTACTCGACAGACGGCTCATTCGCCCCTCCTGGACTTCGTTCCGGCGTACCCGGCTCTCAACCGCTCGCCGCACGCTATCGACCACTTACCGGAAGCGCAGCCTCCCACTGGGTGATTGCCGCGGGTGAACCACCGTCCGCCAGTCCGAACTCCACCGCTCGGCGCCTAGCGCTCCCCGTCGAGCAACTCGGCCAGGTGCAACGCGCGCCGGCCCGTCGTCTGGCTGATCTGCAGGCGGCAGCTGAACCCGTCGGCCAGCACCAGCGCGTCGGGACACGCCCGGACCGCGGGGGCCAGCGAGCGTTCGGCCAGCGCGCTGGACACCTCCTCGTGGCCGCGCTGGTAGCCGAAACTGCCGGCCAGCCCGCAGCACCCGGAGACTCGCTGGACCCGGACCCCGGCCGCGCGCAGCAGCGCGTCGTCGGCGTCGTGGCCGAGCACCGCATGCTGGTGACAGTGCACTTGTTGCAGCGCATCCCGGTTGCGTTCAGGCGGGCGCCAGTCCGGCGCTCGGTCGCGCAGCACCTCGGCGAGCGTGCGAGCTTGCCCAGCGAGCGCCCTCGCCGCCGGGTGTCCCGGGAGCAACTCGGTCAGGTCGGAGCGCAGCGTGGCCACGCAGCTGGGCTCGAGCCCGACCACCGGAACCCGGGCGGCGATCGCCGACCGCAGCAGTCGCAGGGTCCGGCGCAGCACCAGGCGGGCGACAGCGAGTTGCCCGGTGGCAAGCCAGGTCAGACCACAGCACAAAACACCTCGCGGCAGCCGAACACTGAAGCCCGCCGCCGTGAGCACCCGCGCCGCGGCATGCACCAGGTGGGGATCAAACGATCGGGTGAAGGTGTCCGGCCACAGCAGCACCGCACCGCGCGCTGCCGGCCCGGGCGGCAGGTCCGGCGGCCGGTAACGAGCGAACCGAGGCAGTGGGCGAGCCGTGGACACCCCACCGAGCCTGGCGAGCAACGGCGCAGCCCGGTTGGCCACCACCGGTGCCAGCCCGGCCGCGCAGGCCGCAAGAGGCAACCCGCCCAGCGCATAGTGCCACCGCGGTCGCAGCCGGTGCCGGTAGCGCTGGTACAGGAACTCCGCCTTGTAGCTGGCCATGTCCACGTTGACCGGGCAGTCCGAAGCACACGCCTTGCAGGCCAGGCACAGGTCCAACGCATCGTCCACCTCGGACGAGCGCCAGCCGCCGGTCACCAGGTCACCGGCCAGCATCTCGGCCAGCAGGTGCGCCCGGCCGCGGGTGGAGTGTTTCTCGTCCCGGGTGACCTGAAAACTGGGACACATCACGCCGGGCCCGGCCAGCTGCCGGCAGGCACCGACGCCGACACAGCGCCGGGTGGCCACGGCCAGGCTGCCCCCGTCGTGGGCCAACGCGAGGCTCACCGGCAGGTGGCGCTCCCGGCCGGGGCGCAGGTCGGCGTCCAGCGGCCGGGGATCCACCAGCACCCCGGGGTTGAGCAGCCGGTGCGGATCGAAGATCTCCTTGAACCGCGCGAACAGGTCGAGCACCTCGCGCGGGTACATCCGGTCCAGCAGCTCGCTGCGGGCCCGCCCGTCGCCGTGTTCCCCGGACAGCGAACCGCCGTGGGCCACCACCAGGTCTGCGGCCTGCTCCAGCAACCGCCGGAAGTCCCGACGGCCGGCCGACGTGAGCAGGTCGGCGTCGATCCGCACGTGGACGCAACCCTCGCCGAAATGCCCGTAGACCGAGCCCTGCCGGCGATGCTCGGCGAGCAGGTCGGCGAAGCCACGCAGGTAATCGCCGAGCCGGTCGGGGGGCACTGTGGCGTCTTCCCAGCCCGGCCACGCCTGCGAGCCATCGGCCAGCCGGGTCACCAGACCCGCGCCCGCCTCGCGGATCCGCCACAGCGCCGCCCGGTGCGCCGGATCGGCCACCACCAGATGCGGACGGGCTGCGTCGGCCGCCGCTGCTCGCGCCGCCACCGCCGCTTCGTCCGAGACGTCCGCGCCGAACTCGACGAGCAGCCAGGCCGCACCCTCGGGTAGCTGGGCCACCGGACGTCCACGGGCCCGCAGCGCCTCGATCAGCGCAGCGTCCATTCCCTCCACGGTGAGGGGATCCTGCGGCAGCAGGCCAAGGACGGCGTCGGCTGCTGCCGGGATATCGGGAAACCCCAGCACCAGCAGAGCCGCCGCTGGCGGTGGCGCGACCAACCGCACGGTCGCCTCCAGCAGCACTGCACAGGTGCCCTCGGTGCCGACCAGGGCGCGGGCCAGGTGCGACCCGTGCTCGGGCAGCAGGTGGTGCAGCGCGTAGCCGGAGCCGCGGCGTGGCCAGTCCGGCAGGGCGGTACGGATCAGCCGCCGGTGCTCGCGCTCCAGCGTGGCCAGTCCGGCAGGCAGCCGCCCGGAGCCCGCCACCAGCCGGGAGCCGTCGGCCAGCAGCACGACAAGTTCCTCGACGTTCTGGGCCGTGGTACCCCAGGCGATCGAATGCGTCCCGCAGGCGTTGTTGCCGATCATCCCGCCCAGCGTGCACCGGCTGTGCGAGGACGGGTCCGGGCCGAAGCGCAAGCCGTACGGGGCGGCCGC
>JBOHFU010000188.1:0-6833 GCA_050699675.1 Pseudonocardiaceae bacterium | reverse complement strand
AAACCGCTACAAGCGGTTTCATACACCGGACCGGCACGCCGGTCACGGTCTAGATCCCGCCGACCGGAGCCCGCCCACCCAAACCAGCCACGACATGCCTCGTCGGGCTGGGGCGAAGCCCCATTAGCGCATGACGCGGTTCACTGCTGACACGACGGCGTTCAGTGAGGCGGTGACAATGGACCCGGAGACGCCGACCCCCCACAGGATCTGCTCGCTGACACTGCACTCCACGTACGCTGCGGCCGTGGCGTTGTCGCCGGCTGACATCGCATGCTCGAAGTAGTCGAGCACCCGGACGTCGAATCCCAGCGCGGCCAGCGCATCCACGAAGGCCGCGATCGGGCCGTTGCCTGAGCCGGTGACCTCGTGCTCCTCGCCCTCCACCAGCACGCTGGCCTGGATCTCATCATGACCCTCGCCGTCGTCGGACAGCCGGTGCCGTAGGACCCGCAGGGGGGTGTTCCGGTCCAGGTAGTGCTCGGCGAAGATGTCCCGGATCTGCTGCGGCGAGATCTCGCCACCCCCCATGTCGGTGTGCTCCTGGATGACCCGGGAGAACTCGATCTGCAGCCGTCGCGGCAGGTCCAGCTGGTGTTCGGCCTTCATCACGTAGGCGACTCCGCCCTTGCCGGACTGCGAGTTCACCCGGATCACAGCCTCATAGGTGCGCCCGACGTCCTTGGGGTCGATGGGCAGATACGGCACCTCCCAGCGATGCTCGTTGACCCCGACCCCGGCCCGAGCGGCGTCGACCTGCATCGCCCGCAGCCCCTTGTTGATCGCGTCCTGGTGGCTGCCGGAGAAGGCGGTGTAGACCAGATCGCCGCCGTAGGGGTGCCGCTCGGCAACCGGCAGCTGGTTGCAGTACTCGACGGTGCGGCGGATCTCGTCGATGTCGGAGAAGTCGATCTGGGGATCGATGCCCTGACTGAACAGGTTCATCCCGAGTGTCACCAGGCACACGTTGCCGGTGCGCTCCCCGTTGCCGAACAGGCAGCCTTCGATGCGTTGTGCGCCTGCCTGGTAGCCCAGCTCGGCGGCGGCCACCGCGGTGCCACGGTCATTGTGCGGATGCAGTGAGAGGACCACTGCGCTGCGCCGTTCCAGGTTGCGGTGCATCCACTCGATGGAGTCGGCGTAGACGTTCGGGGTGGCCATCTCGACGGTGGCCGGCAGGTTCAGGATCACCGGCGCGTCCGGGGTGGGCTGCCAGATCTCGGTGACCGCGTTGCACACCTCCGCGGCGTAGGTCAGTTCGGTGCCGGTGAAAGACTCCGGCGAGTACTGGAAGCGGAAGTCGGTGTCGGAGTACTTGCCCGCGTACTCCACGAGCATCTCCGCCGCTGAGGTGGCGATCTTCTTGATCCCCTCGCGCTCCTCCCGGAACACTACCCGGCGCTGCAGGATCGACGTCGAGTTGTAGATGTGCACGATCGCCTTGTGCGCGCCCTCCAGGGCCTCGAAGGTGCGCTCGATCAGTTCGGGCCGGCACTGCGACAGCACCTGGATCCGCACATCCTCGGGCACCGCACCCTCGGTGATGATCTCGCGGACGAAGTCGAAATCGGTTTGGCTGGCCGAGGGGAACCCGACCTCGATCTCCTTGTAGCCCATCCGCACCAGCAGCTCGAACATGCGCCGCTTGCGTGGCGGGCTCATCGGGTCGATCAAGGCCTGGTTGCCGTCCCGGAGGTCAACCGCGCACCACAAGGGCGCCCGGCTGATCGTGACGTCGGGCCACGTGCGGTCCGGCAGCGACACCGGCTCCACGGTCTGGGCAAAGGGTCGGTAGCGGTGCACCGGCATTGCGCCGCTGCGCTGGAGGTTCCACGGGGCCTGGTCGACCGGAACTCCAGCGGTGGGAACCTGGATTCGGCTGGTGCCGCCTGCGGTGAACGCACTGGGTACGATGTCGCGGGGTTCGATATGTGCGATATCGCGGGGTTCGATCTCACTGCGACCGGTATCGACCGGTTTGGGAGTCATCGCCTGCTTCTGTGCCATCTCTTGGGGCCTTCCGCGTAGCCGGAGAATCCGACCGGCGGATGGGCGCGGGCGACTCCGCGACGGGGGGCCGGTCGTCGTCAGACCCCGTCGCGGCGGCGAAGCAGGAGGGCGCGTGCCACGCGGTCACGGTAGCCGGAGCCTCCCCGAGGGGCGCAACCACCCTCCCGAATCGTGAGATACCCCTTCGTGTCCGTTCGCTCACGAACCGTGCAGACCGTCGCAGACCGTGGCAGACTTTCGGTATGGGCGGAGCTGTTCGGGACTCTTCCAGCCGTACGTCGGTCGGCCGGGGCCGCAGCAGGATCTTCGGGATCCTCGCGACCCTGATCCGGATCGTGGGCTGGCTCTTCGTCGCGATCTTGGTGGGGCATATCGCGCTCACGTTGGGCGACGCCAACCCGGCCAACGACATCACGAGGTTCGTGGCGTACTGGGCGGACCGACTCCTGCTGGGCTTCCAAGACCTGTTCACCCCGGCCGACGAGACGGTGCGGGTACTGGTCAACTACGGCCTCGCTGCGCTCTTTTGGCTTGTGGTGAGTTCTGTGCTGGCACGTCTGGTCCGGCGTCTCGGCTGAACAGCCTGGGACGAGCTGGATCGTCCGTGGCCCCCTGCCGGCGCCGGTTACCGGCTGTGGCGCGGCACGGGGGAGGCGCGCGCAGCAACTATTCCGGGTGAATGACTCGATGTTCACCCTTTAGGACGGTCCGATTACTTTAGGTTGCTTCAAGCACTGAATGACGCTCTACCTGGTATGTTACCGAGAAGTTTCACGGACCGGGTGGTAGCAGTAGGTAACCGCCCGTCTGGGGGTCTGTGGGGGCTGAGCAACCACCTTGCGGGCGTCGCTAGCTGGACCGCGGACCTCCGGTCACTGCCGTGCTCCGTAATATCGGAGCAGGTCAGCGGGGGTGTAATCGCCGCTTGAGCGATCATGGAGCACGGCGTTGGCGGTGCCGCGGAGCCGGGTCAGACGTACTATTGCGGTGTTGGCGCCAGGCTCAGGTTGAAGGGGTAACTACGCTCCGTCCTCATAGCGTGACCCCTTGCGTTCTTGGTCGACTTACTCCAAGCTGCCGCTTACCTGACGGGAGCAGCTACCCGGGGAGGCGTGCTGAGAAAGGAGGCCGTCCCAGCGGCGTCGGCCGTTGCGGCGACACTCATCTGTCTCAGCCGTGACTACCCGCCCCTGCACGCTTCCCGCTGCACGAAAAACCCTGCACAAGGAAGCGGTGGTGGAGTTGGCTAGAACGGATGCTCGAGCCAGTAGGTCTGGAGGAGCTGGACTGTTCAACGTAGTCAGTGTTGTGGTCCTCGTGTTCGGAGTCCTGATCATCGGGATAGCAGCTGCGCTGCTCGCCCGAACCCTGGCGGCGGCACAGAGCATCGACAAGAAGGCGCAGACCATCTCGGCAAACGCTGGAAACATCGACGTCTCGACCGATTCGGTTGTCCAGCTGAACCGTACTAATGAGGTTGCCGCCTCAATCTTGACGAGCGCGAAGCCGCTGGAAGGACAGCTCAGGACGGTCGACACCGTCGCCCGTGACATCGATGGTCTGGCGAAGTCGATCAATACAAGCGCAGGGACCATCAACGGTACGGCCGGGACCATCAACGGCACCGCGGTCGCGATCAATGCCACCGCGCGCGACATCAATGGTAACGCAGGGACGATCAACAGCACTGCGGGAACGATCAATGCAACGGCGGCTGCGATCCTCACGCAGACCGATTTGATTCTCGACGTTGCGCAGCGCATTGACGCTGACGCGGTGACGATCAATGAGACCATCGCTAGGACCATTGTCATCGCCCAGAACATTAAGATCGACAGTAGCAACATCCTCAACCAGGCGATCAGAGCTGAACTGACGTCCCGCTGCATCAACGCCAAGGTTCGCCTTGGCCTGATCGCCCCGCCGCAACCACCCTGCTAGGAGGATGGAAGATGACAACGCAAGAAATCACCAGGTCGTCGACCGCCTCCGGTGGGTCCAACCCGGGCAGTTCGTTCGTCCGGTGGCTGTGGATCTGGGTCACGCTCGGAATCATCGTCGTGGTGGTCGTTATCGGGTTCCTGATCGGCATCGTGCGAGCGCTCGAGTCGATCGATGTGGGACTGTTCTCGGCGTCTAGCTCCGTCTCGGGCGCTACGGGAGACGTCACTGCGCTGCCCAACTACATCCAGACGATCAACGGCGCACTGACCGACATCGACGTCTCGTTGAAGCCGATCCGTGGCCAGGTCGCCGATGCCACTGCGTCGCTGCAGTCGATCAAGGGTTCTCTGCAGTCTATTGACGCATCGTTGAAGGACACCTCCGCTTCACTGGTCAACACCTCAGGATCGCTGGTCGACACCTCGGGTACGTTGGTGGGTGCCTCCAACTCGGTGACGGCGATCAACGGCTCGTTGATCGACACCTCCAATGTCCTGCTTCAGGTCCTGCGCAACGCGTCGGCGATCGAGCTCGCCCTTGAGTCGATCCAGAACGAGGACAGCCAAGGCACCGCGAGGATCTACAAGCAGGTCGACTTCGCCAACGGGATCCTGCAGGCCATTCAGGACGACACCTTCAACATCAACCTTCAGCTCAACGAGACCAACAGGCAACTTCTGAATATCTGCACTTCGCCCGTGGTCTCCTTGCTTCCCCCGTTCAAGTGCGACCCGGCCCGCCCGTAGGAGGTGACTGATGCGACGCTTGAGTTCCAACGCCCTACCAGGGATCATGCTCGTAATTATCATCTTCTGGGCTTTGTTCGCGGTGCTGCTCCTGACCGGTATTTTGAGTACCGCCAATAGGATCGAGAGTCGAGTTGGCGTGATCAACGACTCGGTCACGCCGATCAACAGCAAGCTCGACACGGTCGCGGTCCTCACTCAGGTTCAGGACACCGCCCTGCAGATCCGAGATGCGGCTGCGCCGCTCACCGGGATCATCGATAACGTGGTCAATTCCGCCAGCAGTATCGACAACAGCGCCAAGTCGATTCTTGGCTCGGCAGAGTCGATCAACGCCTCGGTGAAAACGATCAACGCCTCGGTGTTGGAGATCAATACGAGTGTGCAGTCGATCGCTCCTGCTCTGGAAACGATTCTCGCCAGTGCAACTGAGATCAACGCTACGGTGAACCAGATCGGCCCGAACTTCGTCCAGGTTGTCGACCTTGTGTACGACATCAAGACCAGGATTGTTGTCGCCAGCACTCAGGTCGATGACATCATCAGGTCGGTCAACGGCATCCTGGGCGACTTCGATTCCGTCATCGTCCAGGTCGACCTGATCAACAACAATGCTCAGGGCATTGCGTCCTCTCCGCTGATCATGAACTCGGGCAATGCGGGTGTGATGAGCGAAATGATCAAGGTCAGTGCTGGGCAGGGTCCAGCTCCTCAGGCGGGACTGCCGACGTTCGATTTGCTACCAGCGGTTCCAGCGCTCGGAATTCCTGCGCTGCCGTTGCCGCCAACTGGGCAACTGCCGTTGGATCTCAGCAAGACGCTGCAGGGGTTGCCGCTCCTGTCTGACGCTGGCAACGTCCTCAGCATGGTGGGTGGTTCTGCACCGAAGTAGCCGCAGGAGTTCGATGTAGTATCAATCGGGGCGCTGGCCAGGTCAGGTCGGCGCCCCGATTGTCGTCTGTCGTCGTTGGCGGCGTGGTGTTCGGCGGATCGGTTTCCAGCCGAAACCCTGCGGTCAGCGGCCTGTCATCTGCGTGCGGCGTCATAGCTTCGTGCCCCCTGGAGTCGTGCCCCCACCCCCTGGAGTCGTGCACGGTGAGCTGGTCGTGTCGCTGTCCGGGATCCGTTCCGCGACGCTGGACGACTGTGCTGACCTGACTGCCGAGCTCGACGCCCGCGGGGTGCCCGCCTCGCTGCTGGTGGTGCCCCGCCGTCCTGGCGGTAGCACCACGCTGCACTGGATCCGGGAACGCAGTGACCGGGGAGATGCCGTGCTGGTGCACGGCTACGATCACACGCTGGATCCCCTCGGGTGCTGGGGATCGCACACCGTCGCCAGGCTGGGTCGCCGCGCAGAGTTCGCGAACCTGCCCGCGCATGAGGCTGGGCTGCGTCTGCGGGCTGCGACCATCCTGCTGGAGCGGCTGGAGTTGCGGACCGATGCCTTTGTTCCGCCGCGCTGGCTGGCGTCGGCTGGGACCCTGCAGGCGCTGCGGCATGCGGGGTACCGGGTATGTGCCGACGCCACCGCGGTGCACGACCTGGTGTCATACCGGGCGCACCGTGGCCGCTTGCTCGGATTCGGGGTGCTCGGGCTGGCACCCGGCCAGCGGGTCGAACCGTGGTGGTGCCGGGCGTTCTTACTCGGCACGGCCCGTATCGCCCGTCGCGGTGGCCTGGTGCGCATCGCGGTGGACGGGACGGACTTGGCCCGCAGTGCGCGCCGGTCGGCTCTGCTGGACGCGGTCGATATGGCGCTGCATCACCACGCCCGCCCCAGTACCTACCGAGCAGTCACCGCACAGCCTGCGCTGGCCGCCTGATCTGCTCAGAGCTTGAGTACCTCACCGCGTAGCGCAACGTGCACCTCAGTTGCGACCGGGGCGAGCTCGCGGAACAGCCCGTAATGCTTTTCCGGCTTGGCCAGGATGGCTTGGTGGATCGGCACTGCCAGGCCAGGGTCGACCGCACGGAGATAGTCCACCGCCTCGGAGACTTTGAGCCAAGGTGCCGCGGTGGGCAGCAGCAGCACGTCGACGTCGTGGTCGACCAGGGTGAACGAGTCCCCGGGGTGCAGGATCGTGCCGGTGCCACCGTCGATGAGGTAGCCGTTGTTCGGGATCACCGGGATGT
>JBOHFU010000187.1:0-6845 GCA_050699675.1 Pseudonocardiaceae bacterium | reverse complement strand
CTCCAGGTAGCGGGCCACCCGGTGCGGCTCGCGCAGCTGGGCTGCTGAGACCACGATGCGCGGGAACTCGCCCAGCGTGCGAATCAACTCACCCTCCCGCTCGTGACCCAGCAACCCGAGCTGGGCGCTCTTGGAACTGATCCCGAGATCTGCGGCGTTGCGGGCCAGCGACGCCAGCCGGGCGTGCGCGTACTGCACGTAGAACACCGGGTTGTCGCTGGTCCGTTTGGACCACAGTTCGAGGTCGATGTCGATCGGCGAGGTATGCGAGGACCGGACCAGCGCAAAGCGCGCGGCGTCCACCCCGACCGCCTCGACGAGGTCCTCCATGGTCACGACGGTGCCCGCGCGCTTGCTCATCCGCACTCCGACACCCTCACGCACCAGGTTCACCAGCTGCCCGATGAGCACCTCGACGGTGGCCGGGTCGTCGCCCAGTGCGGCCGCGACCGCCTTGAGCCTGCCTATGTAGCCGTGGTGGTCGGCACCGAGCATGTACACACACAGGTCGAACCCGCGGGCTCGCTTGTCCAGGTAATAGGCGATGTCACCGGCGATGTAGGCGGGTGCTCCGTCGCTCTTGATGACCGGGCGGTCCTTGTCGTCGCCGTACTCCGAGGAGCGCAGCCACCAGGCGCCGTCGGCGAAGTACAGCGCCCCGGAGTCCTTGAGCCGGGCGACGGCCGCATCGACCGCGCCGGAGTCGTGCAGGGACTGCTCGTGAAACCAGACGTCGAAGTCGGTGCCGAACTCGTGCAGCGAGCGCTTGATCGCGTCGAACATCAGGCCGACGCCAACCCGGCGGAACACCTCGTCGGAGTCAGTGGCCTGCAGTGCACCGGGTTCGCGGCGCAGCACCTCGGCGGCGATGTCTGCGATGTAGTCGCCGCGGTAGCCGTCGGCCGGGGCGGGCTGCCCGCTCGCGGCCGCCACCAGCGACGCGACGAACCGGTCGATCTGCGCGCCGGCGTCGTTGAAGTAGTACTCCCGGATCACTGCGGCGCCCGCGAAAGCGAGGATCCGGCCCAGCGCATCGCCCACCGCAGCCCAGCGCGCGGCACCAAGGTGCAGCGGGCCGGTGGGGTTCGCCGAGACGAACTCGAGGTTCACCCGGCGGCCGGCCAGGTCCTGCCCGGCGCCGAAACTCTCCCCGGCAGCGAGCACCTGCGCGACGATCTCGCCCTGGGCATCGGCCGCCAGTCGCAGGTTGAGGAAGCCGGGCCCGGCGACCTCGGCTGTGCGAACCCCAGGGTGCTGTGCCAGTGCCTCGGCCATCCATCCGGCGAACTCCCGAGGCGCCACGCCGGCCAACTTCGCGGTCTGCAGCGCCACATTGGTGGCGTAGTCGCCGTGCTCGGGGTCGCGCGGGCGCTCGACGATCACCGCGGCAGGAAGCACGGCGGGGTCCAGACCATGGCCGATCAGCACGTCGTGGGCGACGGATCGGACCAGCTCAGCGAGCGCAGCGGGAGTCACCCCTGGAAGTCTAGGGAGCCGTCGAGCCTGGTCGGTGAGCCGGTCGGACGGCCCCCGGGACGATCCCTAGACTAGCCGCCGTAGGTGGATCCCAAGGCGAACGAGGACCAGGCCAGGCATGCCCAGTGGCAAGAGCAGCAAGGCGGTGCGCAACGCCCGCTCAGTGGTGACGTCGACCAAGCCCAGACCGTGGGGCACAGTGGCGGCGGTCCTCGCCGTCCTGGTGTTCGCAGTCGGCATCTTCTACTACCTGTTCACCCGGTACGAGGACCGGCGCGCCTACACCCCCACCGCCGACAACAAGGACCCCTCGTCCCAGATCCAGGGCGTAGTCACGCAGAGCTACGGCGAGACCAACCGTGGACACATCGGTCCCGACAAACGGGTTGCCTACGACCACAGCCCCCCCTTCGGCGGCCCGCACGACGCGACCTGGGCGGCCTGCAATGGCGTGGTCTACCAGACAGCAGTGCGCAACGAGAACATGATCCACTCGCTCGAGCACGGCGCCGTCTGGATCGCCTACAACCCGGACCAGATCACCGGTCCGGCACTGCAGTCGCTGCGGGACAGGGTGCAGGGAGAGAACTACCTCATGCTCTCGCCCTACCCCGGTCTGGACTCGCCGATCTCTCTGCAGTCCTGGGGCCACCAGCTCAAGCTCACCGATCCCGCCGACAAGAGGATCGACCAGTTCATCCAGGCGTTGCGGGTCAACCAGTACACCTACCCCGAGATCGGGGCCAGCTGCGACGCCCGGACCGGCGTGTTCGATCCGGCGAAGCCGCCGCCGTTCGTTGCCGAGCCCCCCGGTTCGGACGCCGTCCCGATGGATTTCGCGGGGGGCCAGGACCTGACACCCGGTGACGGGGCTTCACCGCCCGCAGGTGGGTGAACCACGCCGTGGCAGAGACGACCACCGGGACCAGCCCGAGCGGCGGGAGTCCGCGCAGCGCTGAGGTCCCGGCCGGTGCGAATTGGCCCGTTGGGCGCTGGCCTCGCCTGGTGGCCATTGGCGGTGCGGTGATAGCCGTGCTGCTGCTCGGGGCAGCGCTGGGCATGTCGCTACAGCGAGCGGTCGGGGCTCTGCCGCAGCCCGAAGGCGGCTCGGTGGACGTCGGCTTTGCCCAGGACATGTCGGTACACCACCGCCAGGCGGTACTGATGGCGAGCCTGGCCCGGGACCGCAGCGCCGACCCCGCGATCCGGTCGATCGCCTTCGACATCGAGGCCACCCAACTCGAGCAGGTCGGCCGGATGCAGGGCTGGCTCAGCCTGTGGAATGCCGCGGCGCTGCCCACCGGTCGATACATGACCTGGATGAGTGACACCTCGATGCCCGGGATGGCGCATGGCAGCGGGGACACAGCCGGGGTGGCGGTGATGCCGGGAATGGCGTCGCCCGCCGATCTGGAGCGGCTCCGGGCAGCCGGCGGCGCGCAGTTCGACGTGCTGTTCCTGCAGCTGATGCTTCGCCACCACCAGGGCGGTGTGCCGATGGCCTCGTACACCGCGCAGCACGCCGAGACAGCGCAGGTGCGCAACCTGGCCGAGAAGATCGTCATCTCGCAGGGTGCGGAGAGCGAGTACCTGGCCCAGCTGATCACCCAGCGAGGGGCGCAACCGCTACCGCCGCCGAGCTGAGCCCGCTGCGCGCAGGGTATGGGCAGATCGGTGCGGTAGGCTCTGCGACGGCGTCTCGATGATCGGCATGCCCCCGTAGCTCAGGGGATAGAGCACCGCCCTCCGGAGGCGGGAGCGCAGGTTCGAATCCTGCCGGGGGCGCCATGTTTAACCAGCTAATATCACTGTGAGTAAGCTAGCTTTAGTCTGATGTGCCGGGGGCGGTACTCATGTCGCGTCGATCCAGTTTTCGACGGTGAGTTCAGGAACGCGCTGGAAGTGCCGCACATTGCGAGTCAGGAGGATCAGGTCCCGCGACAGCGCAATCGAGGCGATACGCAGGTCGGGTTCGGCCAGCGGAGTGCCACGACGTTCGAGCGCTGCCTTCAGGACACCGAAGGTACGGGCAGCGGCCATATCAAAGGCCAGCACGGTCTGGGCACGGCGAACGACCTGCTCAACCCGCCTGGAAAGATCCTCACGTCCGATGCGTCGGGCACCGTAGATCAGCTCACCGACCGTGATCGAGGTGGTGAACTGCTCCTGCGGCGGCACGGTGGCCAGCCGGCGTATGAGGTGCAACGGCGGGGCGGGCCCGATCGTCGCGCTGAGGATGTCGGTATCGAAGCAGTACCCCGTCACGTAAGTTCCGGAGCCGGACGGTCGGACACCTGTTGTCGCGCGGCAACGATCTCGGCCATGTCTTCGTCGACAGTGTCCCATTCGTCGGCCAGTGCTCCGGCAAAAGCGGCAAGCCCGATCGGGGGTTGATGCTCCTGTTCAGCAGCCCTCTGGGGCGGGACTAGGGCAACAACGGGACGACCCCGGCTCACGATCACGAAGGACTCGCCGCGGCCCACCCGGTCAGCCAACTCCGAGAACCTCCGCTTGGCCTCCGCGACACCGATGCGCTCAACTGCCATATCTTGAAGTCACCTCGCCTCAAAGATGACTTCAGGCTATCACCTTGAGCCGGTCTTCGGCGCTCAACCCCTCCGCGACGAGCATCAATCCGATCCAGCGGCCAGACGTCATCACCGGTCAGCGCCCTCGGCAGAGACAGCTCGTACCAACGTGCCGTCGATTCCGGTATGGCTACCGACCGCAACGCCAGCACATCAACGACCTCATGGCAGTTCGGCACCTCCACCTCGTCCGAGCGGTATCCGAGCAGCCGACCTAGCACCTGGCGGTGCGTAGCCAGGTTTTTTAGTCTGATGTGCCGGGGTGGTGCTCATGCTCAACTTTGATGCCCTCATTAGGCACCTTGCGTACTGATCCGCCAATCTTCGCCGACGGATCTGGATGGGCCTCCCGTACGGGACCACAGAGTCCGCATCGAGCTATCCGCCGTACGGGCGTCCGTCAGCAGCTTGCAGTGTGCAGCGAGCTGAAGACGACGCCCTGGCCTGAGGGCTTTAAGAGGTGACGTTCCGTCGAGGAGCGCCCCACTGGATCAGCTTCGTCAGAACGTCGGGCGCGCTTGCATTGATGTGGAACCGTGCGCCGGCCGATCCCGCCCGAGCTGCTCGGGCTGCTCAGTGGCAAAGGTTGCTCGCCGACTCGGCGCCAAGGGCGGGCAGGACGCCTCGGCCCGCTCCGTGATCGCAGGTCCCGAAACCGGCGGTGGCGGCCCGCCGTACGCTGGTGACCGTGACCCCGGCGGAGCTGCGCGAAAGGCTGTCGATGGATCCCGCGGCCGCGGCGCTGCGGCTCGCTGTATTGCACGGTTCCCGAGCGCGTGCGGACGCGGCTGAGGGAGCCGACTGGGATATCGGCGTGCTCTCCGACGACCCCCCGGACCTGCCGGCGCTGTCGGCGACGCTCACCGAGATCCTGGGCACCGACGAGGTCGACGTGGTCGACCTGCTCCGGACGAGTGCGCTGCTGCGCTACCGCGCGGCTCGCGACGGCATCCCCTTGCTGGAACGTCCATCGGATGAGTTCCAGCGCTTCCAGCTTGAGGCCGTTCAGTTCTGGTGCGACACCGAGACCGTCATCCGCAGCGCGCACGACGACGTTCTGGCCGCGCTCGGATGAGCGTCGCGATCGACCGCGAGCTGCTCGCCGAGCGCGCTGCGGCGGTGGATCGCCATCTGCGCCGGGTCGCCGAGCACCTGCCACGCCACGCCGAGGACCTGCAACCACTGAGCACCCAGACCGACGCAGTCGTCCTGCACCTCTGGCAGGCCGTGCAGGTGGTGATCGATCTCGCAGTGTCGAGCTGTGTGCGGCTCGGGCTGGGTAGCCCACCTACCTATGCCGATGCATTCCGCATGCTCGCCGGTGCCAGGTTGATACCCGGCGAGCTGGCGCAGCGGCTGGGTCGCGCCGCCGGGTTCCGCAATCTGATCGTGCACGCTTACGCCGAGCTCGACTTGCGCCGGGTACACACCGCGGCGACGAGCGGGCCCGCCGATCTCCGGGCTTTCCTGGCGGCGCTGCGCGACCACGCCGGCTGAGATCGTCATCGCCCCGCGCATCGCGCCGGACGGGCGGCTGTTCACTGGCGAGCGCAACGGTGAGGAGCTGCCCAGGCTCACCATCGTCCGGAGGCTGCTGTACCCCGAGTCGGGGTCACCGCACGCTGCATCCTTCCCACGGAGCGGCGCGGGCAGTACGCTGCCGATCACCTCACCGCTATCCCCATCCAAGTGCAAGGATCGGGGAATCCTCGATCGGAAACGAAGGGAGCGGCGAACACAATGACTCCAGCGGACAAGATCAAACACCTGGTGGATCAGACCATCGAGGAGGCTGAGCCGCTCGTCGACAAGGTTATTGAGAAGACTGAATCACTAGCCGAGGAGGCCAAGGAGACGGCTGAGTCGCTTGTCGAGAAAGCCAAGGAAAAAGCTGAACCGCTCATCGAGAAGGCCAAGGAGAAAGCTGAACCGCTCATCGAGAAGGCCAAGGAGACCTCCGGCAAGGACAGCACGTCCTGAGATCAGTGACCAGCTCGGTCGCGCTCACCCGAGCCTCGTCCAGTTCAATACAGTATCAGCCTCACCGATGCGGTATCCATCGGCGTGATTACCCTTTCCCGAGGCACCCGGCGTTAGCCATGATCGGATCGCTACCTCCCGCGGCCATCGCGGCGGCGAGGCGGGCGGCGCGAATCCTGGCCCGGTCTGGTGATGGAAGCCGGATCGTCATCGGGCGTTGCTCAGCGCGGGGGATGTGCAAGGAAGGTGGCGCCGGGAAGGTGTTGGCGGGAGCTTGGGGGTGCTGGGGGTGAACCAGGTCGAGTAATGCCCGCAGCGCCCACTGCGGCGGGTCTTCATGCGCCCACACCACGACCTCGGGGGCGAACACGTCGACCCGACCGTGTTGGGGTAAGGGAACCCTGGCGGTGGTGACTCGGTCGAAGCCCCGGATGGTGACCAGATCGACGTAGTCCTCCCACTGGTAGGACGCGACCAAAGCAAACGGCGCGGCTCTGGGCCCGCAGCAGTACACGACGAACCCATCGGCGACCACGTCAAGCAGCAGCCGCTCTACCTCCGACGGTAGGCACGCTTCGGAGCGCAGCACGGATAACGGAGGTGGCTTCACGGGCCGACTACCAGCTGACATGCCCACGTAGCAGCGAGCCTATCCGGCCATCCGACCATGGCAGGCCTGACCGTGCACGGTCTTAACCGCCCTAGTGGGTAGAAACCCACGATGCAACCTCCCCCTGCTCTGGGTGGCTCATCGGCACATCGCTGCGACTACCGTTTCAGACCTCGCATGCTGATGCAAGA
>JBOHFU010000186.1:0-6856 GCA_050699675.1 Pseudonocardiaceae bacterium | reverse complement strand
GAGGTTGGCGTGGCCCCGGCCGAGCTGGCCGGTTACCCGGCGCAGCGCGCTAGGGTGCGGCGGTGCTCACCGAGATGCGCATCGAGGGCCTCGGTGTGATCGACGAGGCCACCCTGGACCTGCACCCTGGCCTGACCGTAGTGACCGGTGAGACCGGAGCAGGCAAGACGATGGTGGTCACCGGCCTGCACCTGCTCGCCGGCGGGCGGGCCGACGCCTCCCGGGTCCGCCGCGGCGCCGACCGTGCCATCGTGGAGGGCCGCTTCCGGCCACCTCAGGGCAGCGCGGCAGCGGACCTGGCGAGCGAAGTGGGCGCCCGGACCGACGAGGACGGCAGCCTGATCGCCGGCCGCACCCTGACCGCGGACGGCCGATCCCGGGCCCACCTGGGTGGTCGCTCGGTCCCGGCGGGGGTACTCGCCGACCTAGCCGACAGCATGCTCGCAGTACACGGTCAGAACGACCAGCTGCGGCTGCTGCGCGCCGGCGAGCAGCGCGCCGTGCTGGATCGCTTCGCCGGCGACCTGGTGTCCGGGCCGCTGGACTCCTACCGCCGCGTCCGGCAGGAGTGGCTGCGCTGCTGCACCGAGCTCACCACGCGGCGGGATCATTCCCGCGAGCTGGCCAGGGAAGCCGACCTGCTCGGCCACGGCCTCGCCGAGATCACCGCCATCGACCCGCAGCCCGGGGAGGACGGTGCCCTGGTGGCCGAGGCTCGGCGGCTCGCCGACGCCGATCAGCTGCGGGAGGCCGCCGCCAGCGCGCAGTCCGCGATCAGCGGCGCGCCGGACCCCGACCCTGACCAGCCGGGCGCGATCGGTCTGGTCGGCGAGGCCCGTCGCCGGTTGCAGATGGTGGAGGATCCTGCGCTGCAGGCGCTGGTAGCCGGCCTGGGGGAGGCTTCGGCACTGCTCAGCGACGTCGGCGCCGAGCTCGGCGGCTACCTCGAGGCGCTGGACGCCGACCCGACCCGCCTGGAGCAGGTGCTGGTCCGGCAGGCCGAGCTCAAGCGGCTCACCCGCAAGTACGCCGCCGACGTCGACGGTGTGCTGGGCTGGGCGCGCGACGCCCGCCAGCGCCTGGCCGGTCTGGACACCTCCGAAGCGGCCATTGCGACGCTGGCGGCCCGGCGCGACGAGCTGGCCCACGAGCTGGCCCGCCACGCCAGTGCCCTCACCGCGGCGAGGACGGCCGCGGCCCGCGACCTCTCCGACGCCGTCACCACCGAGCTCGCGGCGCTGGCGATGGGCCAGGCGCAGCTGTCAGTGGCGGTCAGCCCGGCTCTGGCGCCGGACGGCGACGCGGCCGGGCTCACCGTCGCCGGGGCTCGGCTGCGGGCCGGGCCCGATGGCGCCGACGAGGTGGAGCTACGCCTGGCGCCGCACCCCGGCGCGGGACCGCTGCCGGTGCACAAGGGCGCCTCCGGCGGAGAGCTGTCCCGGGTGATGCTGGCACTGGAGGTGGTGCTCGCCGATGCGGATCCAGTACCGACGATGGTCTTCGACGAGGTCGACGCCGGGGTCGGCGGACGCGCCGCGGTCGAGATCGGGCGACGCCTGGCTCGGCTGGCCCGCAGCCACCAGGTCGTGGTCGTCACCCACCTGCCACAGGTCGCCGCCTACGCCGACCGGCACCTTGTGGTGGATAAGGCGACTTACGCCACCGGCCTGACCCGCAGCGGGATCCGGGAGCTCGACGGGGTGGCCCGGGTCAGCGAGCTGGCGAGGATGCTGGCCGGACTAGACGACACCGACACCGGGCGCGCACACGCCGAAGAGCTGCTGGCCGCCGCCCAATCGGACGAGCGCTAGTTCCGGCGCGCCTCCCCGGCCAGCGACGGGGATTTTGCCACCATCACCGGCATGAGAATCTCCGGTCTGCTCAACCGACCCGGCCATGAGCTGCCCGGTGTGACCGGGTTGGCCAGGGTGGACCGCCGCGCTGACACGCTGGTGCGGCGCGTCGGGCCGGGTGACATCGCGGTCCTCGACCAGGTCGATCTCGACCGGAGAACGGCCGATGCACTGGTGGCCGCCAGCGTCGTCGGCGTGGTCAATGCCGCACCGTCGATCTCCGGCCGGTTCCCGAACCTGGGTCCCGAGATCCTCGTGACAGCAGGCATCGTCCTGCTCGACGGGGTCGGGCCGGAGGTGATGCGGATCAAGGACGGCACCCGGCTGCGGCTACACGAGGGCCGGGTGTACGTCGGGGACACCGAGCTTGCCCGCGGCATCGAGCAGACTGCCAACTCGATCGCCGACCTGATGATCGAGGCCAGGTCTGGGCTGTCCAGCCAACTCGAGGCGTTCTCCGCGAACACCATCGAGTTCCTCAGGCACGAGCGGGCCCTGATCATCGACCGGGTCGGCGTACCCGACGTCGCGGTCCCGATCCACGGCCGGGAGGTGCTGGTGGTGGCCGCGGGCTACAACCACACCGCCGACCTGGCCGAGCTCAAGCACTTCATCCACGAGTACCACCCGGTGTTGATCGGCGTCGAGGCGGGTGCCGACGCACTACATGCCGCCGGGCATCGGCCGCACCTCATTGTCGGTGACCCACGCCAGATCAAGACCGGCACGCTCAAATCGGCCAACGAGGTCGTGGTGCCTGCTCACCCCGATGGCTTCGCCCCTGGGCTCGAGCGGATCCAGGACCTCGGGATCGGTGCGGTGACCTTTCCCGCAATGAGCAACCCGGAGGATCTTGCGCTGCTGCTGGCCGAGGCGCACGGCGCCGCGCTCGTGATCACCGTCGGGTTCCAGGCCACCCTGCACGAGTTCCTCGATCGGGGTCGGTCGGGGTCCAACCCGTCCACCTTTCTCACCCGGCTGAGGTTGGGCAGCAAGCTTGTCGACGGTCATGCCGTCGCCGCCCTGTATCGCAGCCGGGTGTCGGCTGGGGCGGTGCTGCTCATCGTGCTCGCCGCCTTTCTCGCGGTGGCGGCGGCGCTGCTGGTCTCCAACATCGGTGGCGCTTACAGCGTCCTCGTCAGCGATACCTGGAACGACGTCGTCACCTGGGTCAAGGGGTTGGGTTAGACCGTGATCTCACTGCGGTACCACGTGATCTCCATCGCCGCCGTCTTCCTCGCCCTGGCCCTGGGGGTAGTGCTCGGGTCGACCGCGATCAGTGACCGGCTGCTGTCCGGGCTCAGCTCCAACCGTGACGAGCTGGGCCGCCAGGTGAGCGACCTGCAGGCGCAGAGCAACGAGCTGCGCGCCCGGTTGGCCGATGCGAATGTCTTCGGGGCAGCGGTCGCCCCCCGCGCGGTTGCCGGCACTTTGCGTGGCCGCACCGTGGTGCTGGTCACCACAGCCGACGCCGATCCGACCGACCGGGACGCGGTGACCGTGCTGCTGGGCAACGCCGGTGCCACCGTCACCGGTGAGCTGCAGCTGACCGAGGCGTTCACCGATCCGTCCCGCTCCGATCAACTCAGCGAACTCACCACCCGCCTGCTGCCGGCCGGGCTACGGCTGCCCACCGCGCCGGACGCTGGGACGCTGGCCGGCGGTCTGCTCGGCTCTGTGTTGCTGACCAACCCGCAGAACGGGAAAGCGCAGGCTACTGCGGCGGAGACGACAGCTGTCATCGCCGGACTCGGCGACGGTGGTTTCGTCCGGGTCGGCCCGGAAGTTCGACCGGCTCAGCTGGTGGTGGTGCTCACTGGCGGTGCGAGTCGCGGCGACGGCAGCGGTGACCGGGCTGGCATCGTGGCGCGCTTCGCCACCCAGCTGGACCGCTCCGGCGCGGGGGCGGTGCTTGCCGGCAGGCATGGGTCGGCCGAGGGCAACGGTCCGATCGGCGTGGTGCGAGCGGACACCGCGGCTACCTCGGTGCTGTCCACAGTCGACGATGTCAGCACGGCCGCCGGGCGGGTGGTGACGGTCCTCGCACTGGCCGAGCAGACGGAGGGTCGAGCCGGGCGGTACGGTACCGGCGGCAACGCGCAGGCCGTGGTACCCGCGATCCAGGGCTGATCGGTGCGGTGGCTCCCGGGAGCCACCGCTGCCAGGGTTACCGTGAGGGACAGTGTTACCGTGAGGCTCCGTGGGTCGGCGGTGTGCCGCCAGCTACAGCGCAACCGGTCACGAGCAGAGGGCCGGTTCCGGACCACGGGAGACGGTCTTGGTGAAGCACGTCCGCCCAACGAGGCACCTGTTCGTCACCGGAGGCGTCGCCTCGTCGCTGGGCAAGGGGCTCACCGCGTCCAGCCTCGGACAGCTGCTGACAGCCCGCAGGCTGCGGGTGACCATGCAGAAGCTCGATCCCTATCTCAACGTCGACCCCGGGACGATGAACCCGTTCCAGCACGGTGAGGTGTTCGTCACCGAGGACGGCGCCGAGACCGACCTGGACATCGGACACTACGAGCGGTTCCTGGACCGAAACCTCAGCGGCAACGCCAACGTCACGACGGGCCAGATCTATTCGGCGGTGATAGCCAAGGAGCGGCGGGGGGAGTACCTCGGCGACACCGTGCAGGTGATCCCGCACATCACCGACGAGATCAAGTCCCGGATCCTGGCTATGTCCGAGCCCGGGGACGACGGCCGCCAGCCGGATGTGGTGATCACCGAGATCGGTGGGACTGTCGGGGACATCGAGTCGCTGCCGTTCCTCGAGGCGGCCCGCCAGGTGCGTCACGATGTCGGCCGGGACAATTGCTTCTTCCTGCATGTCTCCCTGGTGCCCTACCTGGCCCCGTCCGGCGAGCTGAAGACCAAGCCGACCCAGCACTCCGTGGCCACCTTGCGCAACATCGGTATCCAACCCGATGCGCTGGTCTGCCGCGCTGACCGCGAAGTCCCGGCCGGGCTGAAGCGCAAGATCGCTCTGATGTCCGATGTGGACATCGACGGGGTGGTCGCGGCGCCGGATGCACCGTCGATCTACGACATTCCCAAGGTGTTGCACTCCGAGGGCCTTGATGCCTATGTGGTGCGCCGGCTCGGATTGCCGTTCCGGGACGTGGACTGGACCGAGTGGGGGGACCTGCTGGACCGGGTGCACGCCCCGACGGAGGTGGTGCGGATCGCCTTGGTGGGCAAGTACGTCGACCTGCCCGACGCTTACCTGTCGGTGACCGAGGCGCTGCGCGCCGGCGGGTTCGCGCATCGGGCCAAGGTCGAGATCCGCTGGGTGCCCTCAGACACTTGCGAGACGCCAGCTGGCGCGGGGGCCGCGCTGGCCGAAGTGGACGCGGTGCTGGTGCCCGGTGGGTTCGGGATACGTGGAATCGAGGGCAAGATCGGAGCCATCCACCATGCCCGCACCCACGGCATTCCCACCCTGGGCCTGTGCCTGGGCCTGCAGTGCATGGTCATCGAGGCTGCCCGGAATCTGGCCGGACTCGACGGTGCCGGCTCGACCGAGTTCGACGAGGCCAGCCCGCATGCGGTGATCTCGACCATGCCCGACCAGACCGACGTCGTGGCGGGCCAGCGGGACATGGGTGGGACGATGCGGCTGGGTAGCTACCCGGCGTCGCTGGTGCCGGGCTCTGTGGTCGCGACGGCCTACGGCGCTACCGAGGTCGCCGAGCGGCACCGGCACCGCTATGAGGTGAACAACGCCTACCGGGACAAGCTCGCCGGTGCGGGTCTGGTGATCAGCGGGACGTCCCCCGACGGCCATCTGGTCGAATTCGTCGAGCTGACCACCGACACCCACCCGTTCTTCGTCGGCACTCAGGCACACCCTGAGCTCACCAGCCGGCCCACCCGCCCGCATCCGCTGTTCGTCGCGTTCGTCCAAGCGGCGCTGAACTATCGGGCCGCGGACCGGTTGGCGGTCGAGCTGCCGGCAGGGCCGCGGTGAACGCGCCGCACGAGTTCGCGGTGTCGGGCAGCGACACTCTGTACATCGGCCGGGTGCTTGCGCTGCGGCTGGACCACGTGGTGATGCCCGGTGGCCGGACCGCCGGCCGCGAGGTCATCGAGCACCCCGGTTCGGTGGCAGTCCTGCCGCTGCATGACGACACCTCGGTGGTGATGATCGACCAGTACCGGCACCCGCTGGGACGCCGGATCCGGGAGCTGCCCGCCGGGCTGCTCGACGCACAGGGGGAGGACCCGGTCACGACTGCCCGCCGCGAACTGCTGGAAGAGGTCGGCTACACCGCGCGGGACTGGTCAGTACTCGTCGACTTGGTGCCCTCGCCCGGGTTCAGCGACGAAGCGCAGCGGGTGTTTCTGGCCCGCGGACTGACCGAGGTCGGCCGACCCGCCGGTGGTGACAACGAGGAGGCCGACCTAGACGTGGTCCGGCTGCCGCTGGCCGAGGCGGTGCGCCAGGTGCTGGCCGGCGAGATCGTCAACGCGCCTACGGTCGCTGGGCTGCTCGCCGCGCACGCCGTGCTGGCTGGCACTGCCGCGTCGCGTCCGGTCGGCGCGCCGTGGCTGGATCGCCCGACACGTTTCACTATGCGCCGCAACTGATCCGACCAAGTCGAACCGAAGGTCGCGGCAATGAGAGACTTAGTCCCTTAGCTGTCGGCCCTGACCGTCGATGCCGCCCTGGGCAAGGATCAAGATGCCGTCAATGATGCTCCAGATGATGCCGATCCACATCAGTGAGAGGAGCAGTTGCGCGACCGCTATCCCGATATGACCGGTATAGAATCGGCCTATTCCGAATGGAAGCAGTATCTGCAGCAGGCCAGCTGCTAGCTTCGACTTGTCGGACAGCGGCCGGTTGAAATCGTGACCGTAAAGCGGCGAATTCCTGACTTGACGGGTGAAAAAGCCACTCGACTGTGGCTGGTAAATTGCATTCGGCGGCGGGAGTGTTGGGCGGTAGTGCGGGGCAGGCAGGTCGACGAATAACTCATCAAGCTCGGCAACAGTACGGG
>JBOHFU010000185.1:0-6886 GCA_050699675.1 Pseudonocardiaceae bacterium | reverse complement strand
AAGCCTGACTTCGACCGCGCTTACAAGAAGATCGCCCAGCAGGTTCGGATCCCGGGATTCCGGCCGGGCAAGGCGCCGGCCCGGATCCTGGAGCAGCGGCTGGGCCGCAGTGCGGTCCTCGACGAAGTGGTCAGCGAGGCGGTGCCGGCGAAGTACGTCGAGCTCGTCGCCTCCGGCGAGGTTCGCCCGCTGGGCCGTCCGGAGATCGAGGTCACGAAGATCGAGGATGGTGACCACCTCGAGTTCACCGCCGAGGTCGACGTCCGGCCGGAGATCGAGATGCCCGCGTTCGGTGAGCTTGCAGTGTCCGTCGATGACGTTGAGGTGACCGACGCCGAGGTCGGCGAGCAGCTCGACGGGCTGCGTTCCCGCTTCGGCACCCTCACGGGAGTCGAACGCCCGGCGCAGCAGGACGACTTCGTTGCTCTCGACCTGTCGGCCACCATCGACGGCGAGGAGGTCGAGGAGTTGGCGACCACCGGCCTGTCCTATCAGATCGGCTCCGGTCAGCTCATCGAAGGCATCGACGACGCTCTGATCGGGGCCTCGTCGGGTGAGGAGCGAGTCTTCACCACCACCCTGGTCGGACAGCAGGTCGGGCAGCAGGCCGAAGTGACGGCCAAGGTCCAGGCAGTCAAAGAGCGCGAGCTGCCCGCGGCCGACGACGAGTTCGCCCAGCTCGCCAGTGAGTTCGACACCCTCGACGAACTCCGCACCGACCTGCGCGAACGGCTCGGCCGGGTCAAGGCGATGCAGCAGGGCGCGCAGGCCCGGGACAAGATGCTCAAGGTGCTGCTGGCCACCACCGAGGTCCCGCTGCCGGAGTCGATCCTTAACGCCGAGCTCGAATCGCGCAAGCGCGACGTTCTGCAGGCATTCGAACATGACGAGCAGCGCCTTGGCCAGTGGCTGGAGCAGCAAGGCCGCACTGCGGAGGAGTTCGAAACCGACTTGCGCAACGCCGCACAGGAGTCGGTGAAGGCCCGCCTGCTGCTTGACGCGATCGCCGACGCCGAGGAACTCTCGGTCACCGATGACGAGCTCACTGAGCGGATCGTCTATCAGGCGCAGCGCCACGGCATCAGCCCGAACGAGTACGCCCAGCGCGCCAAGGACGCGGGCGAGCTGGGCGCCATGTATGCCGACGTCCGCCGGGGCAAGGCGCTGGTCACGGTGGTGCGTCAGGCCACCGTCACCGACGCCACCGGCAACCCCGTCGACATCGACGCACTGCTCGGTTCGGCGACCCCGCAGATCGCCGAGTCGGCCGGGTGACCCAGGCGGCAACTGGTGTGACGCTGTGAGCGAACGGAGGGCGCGCCAGGGCGTAGCCGCCGCTCGCCTTCGTTAGGGTCGGCAGTGTCCTGCTCGGTGACCTTCGAGTCGGACCCCCACCCACTCGACCGACCTCATGACAGAAGGCAGGCATACGTGACCTCGGACCACATCGCCTCGGCCGTGCCGCTGCGGGACGCCCCCGCGATGCGGACCGCCTCGGCTGGCCTCAACCTGACGGACTCGGTATATGAGCGGCTGCTGCGCGAGCGCATCATCGTGCTCGGCTCCCAGGTCGAGGAGAACATCGCCAACCAGATCTGCGCTCAGCTCTTGCTGCTGTCCGCGGAGGACGCCGAGCAGGACATCCGGATCTACATCAACTCACCGGGCGGATCGGTGACCGCGGGCATGGCCATCTACGACACCATGCAGCTGATTGAGCCCGACGTGGCGACCTACGCGATGGGCCTGGCCGCCTCGATGGGACAGTTCCTGCTGTCTGCTGGCACCCTCGGCAAGCGCTACGCCCTGCCGCACGCCCGGATCCTCATGCACCAGCCCTCGGCGGGTGTCGCCGGTACAGCGGCGGACATTGCAATCCAGGCTGACATGCTGATCAAGCACAAGCGAGAGATGGCCGAGCTCATCGCCCAGCAGACCGGCCAATCTGTCGAGCGGATCATCGCCGACTCCGACCGCGACCGCTGGTTCACCGCAGAAGAGGCCCGCGAGTACGGCTTTGTCGACCATGTCCTCACCCGCGCCAATTCGCTGCCCGACGCGAGCCGCTGAGCTTCGAGGAGCCCCGATGAACTACCTGCCCCAGGGTCAGCTACCCCAAAATCATGCGCCACAGTCCCGCTACGTCCTGCCCTCGTTCATCGAGCGCACCAGCTACGGGGTCAAGGAATCCAACCCCTATAACAAGCTGTTTGAGGAGCGGATCATCTTCCTCGGGGAACAGATCAACAACACCTCGGCCAACGACACCATGGCACAACTGCTGGTGCTGGAGTCGACCGACCCGGACCGTGACATCATCATGTACATCAACTCGCCGGGCGGGTCGTTCACGGCGATGACGGCGATCTACGACACGATGCAGTTCGTCCGGCCGCAGATCCAGACGGTCTGCCTCGGTCAGGCCGCTTCGGCCGCCGCGGTGCTGCTCGCCGCGGGTACACCGGGCAAGCGGATGGCGGTCCCCAACGCCCAGATCCTCATCCACCAGCCGGCTACCGAGGGCGTGTACGGGCAGGTCTCGGACTTGGAGATCCAAGCTGCCGAGATCCAGCGGATGCGGCGGCTGCTGGAGACCACACTGGCCCACCACACCGGTCAGACCGAGGAGCGCATCCGCAGCGACATCGACCGGGACAAGATCTTGACCTCCGCCGAGGCCAAGGACTACGGGATTATCGACGAGATCACCCAGATCCGGAAGCTCTCCGCAGTAAGACCATGACCCGCGTCCCCGCGACACGCCGAGCGGTGGATGAAGCCGCGTCCATCCGGCGATATCGGGGAGGCTAGTCCTCCCGCACAGCAGGGTTGGGCGGGTACGGTCAAGCACACATACGCAGACAGGCGCGCTGCGCACCACGCGCCGGGAGGGACCAGAGGCCAGCCCCCATGGCACGGATCGGTGACGGCGGCGACCTGTTGAAGTGCTCCTTCTGCGGGAAGAGTCAGAAGCAGGTCAAGAAGCTCATAGCCGGCCCCGGTGTGTACATCTGTGACGAGTGCATCGATCTGTGCAACGAGATCATCGAGGAGGAGCTCGCCGACGCAGGTGACGTCAAGCTCGACGAGCTGCCCAAACCCAGCGAGATCCACGACTTCCTCGAGACCTACGTCATCGGCCAGGACGACGCGAAGCGCACGCTGTCAGTTGCCGTGTACAACCATTACAAGCGCATCCAGGCCGGAGATAAGGGCCGCGACGACGAGATCGAACTGGCCAAATCGAACATCCTAATGCTCGGCCCGACCGGTTGCGGGAAGACCTACCTGGCCCAGACCTTGGCGAAGCTACTCAACGTGCCCTTCGCCATCGCTGATGCCACCGCGCTGACCGAAGCCGGCTACGTCGGCGAGGACGTGGAGAACATCCTGCTCAAGCTGATCCAGGCGGCAGACTATGACGTCAAGCGGGCCGAGACCGGCATCATCTACATCGATGAGGTTGACAAGATCGCCCGCAAGTCGGAGAACCCGTCGATAACGAGGGATGTCTCCGGCGAGGGCGTCCAGCAGGCGCTGCTGAAGATCCTGGAGGGCACCACTGCCAGCGTGCCACCGCAGGGTGGGCGCAAGCACCCGCACCAGGAGTTCATCCAGATAGATACGACGAACGTGCTGTTCATCGTGGCTGGGGCGTTCGCTGGCCTCGACAAGATCATCGAGGACCGGATCGGCAAACGGGGGCTGGGCTTCGGCGCTGAACTACGGTCGAAAGCCCAGATCGGCAACGCCGACGTGTTTGCTGATGTCATGCCGGAGGATTTGATCAAGTTTGGGCTGATCCCGGAATTCATCGGTCGGCTGCCGGTGGTGGCCAGCGTGACGAACCTGGATAAGTGCTCGCTGGTGCAGATCCTCACCGAGCCCCGCAACGCCCTGTCGAAGCAGTACAGCAAGCTCTTCGAGATGGACGGTGTGGAGCTGGAGTTCACCGGAACGGCGATGGAGGCGATCGCCGATCAGGCGATCCTTCGCGGCACCGGCGCTCGAGGGCTGCGCGCCATCATGGAAGAGGTGCTGCTGCCAGTGATGTACGACATCCCCAGCCGCGACGACGTGGCGAAGGTGGTCATCACCGAGCAGACTGTGCGGGAGAACGTGAACCCGACAATTGTGACCCGGCAGCCCACCCGCCGCGAGCGTCGCGAGAAGTCAGCCTGAGCTTGTTGGGGGCTCTTCAAGTACCGCCAACCCCCGCCAGAGCAGCTCACAACGGCTACCAACCCGTACCCCCATGGTGAATCCATCGAGTCTTGACCCGGACCGCCTGCATCGTCTGCGAACGGTCTGCCTGGCGTTCCCCGAGGCGACCGAGAAGCAGGCCTGGGGCGATCCGACCTGGCGGGTTCGGGACCGCATCTTCGCCATGCAAAAGGGCAACTACGACGGCGGACGGCCCTCGCTGTGGTTGAAGGCGCCCGCTGGCGCGGCCGAGGTCCTCGTCTCGCCCGATCGAGACCGCTTCTTCGTACCCCCGTATGTCGGGCAGAAGGGCTGGATCGGGGTGTACCTGGACGGCCCGGATGTCGACTGGGACGAACTCGCCGATCTCATCACGGACAGCTACCGGTTGATCGCACCGAAACGTCTGGTCACCGAGCTAGACGACCGGTGAGTTGCGGTGCCCATCAAGGGTGGTCAGAGGCGGACTTCTGCGACAAGCTCGTCATCCCTGGTGGTGACGACCTCGATGTGGCCGATGTGACCGGCCGCCTGCACGTCGCGCCGAGCCTCTTCGAACAGAGTGACAAAGGAGCGGGACCCACGGACCGTCAACCACTCGACCTCTGCGCGCATCGAAAGCTTGGCGTCTGATTTACTCTTGCGCACGGTCCGCATGACGTCGGCTGCTGTCGAAAGAACGCGCGGATCGATGTCGCCGCTGACGGCGTAAAGATCACTGGCGGCGGGCCAGGGCGCGCGGTGCACGGTCCCGGGGCGCCACCAGGACCACACCTCCTCGGTGGTGAACGGCATGAACGGAGCGAACAAGCGAAGCAGGGTAGAAAGTGCCACGGCTAGCGCAGCTCGCGCCGAGTTCGCCCCCTCCTCGCCGTACTCGCCGTACGCCCGGATCTTGACAAGCTCCACGTAGTCGTCGCAGAAGGTCCAGAAGAACCTTTCGGTACGTTCGAGCGCGCGAGCGTAGTCATAGCACTCGAATGAGCTCGTCGCATCGTCGACGACCGCGGCGAGTTCGGCAAGCATCGCCCGATCCAACGCATTGGCGACGGCTGCAACGCCATCAGCGACGCCAAGGCCGAGAACGAAGCGACTGGCATTGAGTATCTTGACGGCGAGCCTGCGACCCACCTTCATCTGGGCTTCGTCGAAGGCGGTGTCGGTACCAGGCCGACCGCTAGCCGCCCAGTATCGGACCGCATCTGATCCATGCTGCTCGAGCAGGCCCACCGGGGTCACGACGTTGCCCTTGGACTTGGACATCTTCTTGCGATCAGGGTCGAGAATCCATCCGGAAATGGCCGTGTGTTGCCACGGCAGCGAGTCGTGTTCGAGGTGGGAGCGAAGGACGGTGGTAAACAGCCAGGTCCGGATGATGTCATGACCCTGAGGGCGCAGGTCCATCGGGAAGACACGCTTGAACAAGTCGTCATCAACGGTCCAGCGGCCTGCGATATGGGGAGTGAGAGACGACGTGGCCCAGGTGTCCATGACGTCGGCGTCGGCAACAAACCCGTCCAGCTGGCCGCGCTGGTCCTCGCGATAACCAGGCGGAGACTCCGAAGTGGGGTCGACCGGAAGATCGCAGTCGTCAGGGACGAGGGGCTTGTCGTAGAGCGTCTGCCCGTGGCCGTCAAGGGGATACCACACCGGGATCGGCACGCCGAAGAAGCGCTGCCGGCTGATCAGCCAGTCACCGGTGAGACCGTTGACCCAGTTTGCGTACCGCACCCGCATGTGGTCCGGATGCCACGTCAGCTGGGTTCCGCGATCGAGCAAGGCGCAGCGCAGGTCGCTGTCCCGCCCCCCGTTGCGGATATACCATTGCCTGCTCGAGACGATCTCAAGCGGTCGGTCACCCCGCTCGTAGAACTTCACCGCGTGGACGATCGGCTCCGGTTCGCCTTCCAGGTTTTCGGAGTTCCGGAGGAGCCGAACGATCCGCTCGCGGGCGGCGTGAACTGTTGCGCCGGCGAGTTCGGCGTACGCGGCCCGACCGGCGTCATCGTCCAACCCCGGCGGTGGCTCCGAGATCAGCCGACCGTCGCGACCGACGATCGTCCGGGTATCCAGGCCGAGTTCCCGCCACCAGATAACGTCATTGAGATCGCCGAACGTGCACACCATGGCGATGCCGGATCCTTTGTCCGGATCGGCGAGCCTATGCGCGACCACCGGAACCTTGACGTTGAACAGCGGGCTCAGCGCGGTCTGGCCGAACAACTCACGGTAGCGCTCGTCATCGGGATGCGCGACGAGCGCCACGCACGCCGGAAGTAGTTCGGGCCGGGTCGTGGCAATGGATATCTTCTTACCGTCAGCGCTGTGAAAAGCAACGTTGTGGTAAGCGGCAGGACGGTCGCGGTCTTCGAGCTCCGCTTGAGCGACGGCGGTCCGGAAGGTGACGTCCCACAGAGTCGGCGCTTCGGCCTGATACGCTTCTCCTCGGGCGAGGTTGTGCAGGAACGCTCGCTGTGAAATGGCCCGCGCGGTGTCGTCTATGGTCCGATACGTCATGGTCCAGTCGATCGAGAGCCCGAGCCGGCGGCAGACCTCCTCGAATGCCTGCTCGTCGATAGCAGTGAGGCGCTCGCACAGTTCGATGAAGTTCTGACGTGAGCAGGCCACGACGTCCTTGCCGGGCTTGTCGGGCGGGCTGAAGTCCGGGTCGTAGAGCAGCGAG
>JBOHFU010000184.1:3159-6932 GCA_050699675.1 Pseudonocardiaceae bacterium | reverse complement strand
CGATCCGCCGGTCTTGGGTCCCGGCTCAGACGTGCTCGGGGTGGACGAGCGGTGGCTGACCCAGTACCGAGTGCGCGCCACCGCAGGTTCCGTGCATGTGGTGCCACTGGCCACGGCGCGACCCGATCACGGGTGGTTGCTGGGAATCGGGCAGGGCGGTGTGCAGCACTGGCGGGCGGCCGGTGGCGCGCTGATCCGGGCCACGTCGACGCGGGTGGCGGGCGATGCCGTGGCCCGGCCGCGGGCATCACGTACCGTGCAGGTGCACCTACCGCCCGGCACGACGGCCCACCAGGCGGCGGCGCTCGCGCTGGGGTGCGTGGTGGGCTCGCACCGTTACCGGTTTGCCAGCGGCGACCGTCCCCCGTGGACGACCACTGTGCGGCTGGTTGCGCCCCCTGGGCACGACCCGCAACCGCTCGCCTCCGCGGTCGCCAGAGCACAGGTGCTCGGCCACGCCACCGGGCTGGCACGGGACCTCGCCAACACCCCGAGCGGGCACAAGGACCCGAGATGGCTCGCGGCAACCGCCGCTCGCTTGGCGGCCACCGTGCCCGGCCTGCAGGCCACGGTGCGTGACGACCGGTGGTTGGCCGAGCGCGGCTTCGGGGGAGTACTCGCGGTCGGCGGCGGCTCGGCCCGTCCGCCACGGCTACTCGAGCTGGCCTGGCGACCACTCGAAGTGAACACCGAAGAGCACCTCGTGCTGGTGGGCAAGGGCATCACCTTCGACACCGGGGGAATCTCGATCAAGCCGGCCGACAACATGCACCTGATGCGCACCGACATGTCCGGAGGTGCCGCGGTGATCGCCGCGCTGCTGGCCGTCGGCCAGCTGAAGCTGCCGCTGCGGGTCACCGGGCTGGTGCCTTGCGCGGAGAACCACGTTTCCGGGTCGGCGTTGCGCCCGGGAGATGTGGTGCGGCACGTGGGTGGCACCACCACCGAGGTGTCCAATACCGACGCGGAGGGCAGGCTGGTGCTCGCCGATGCGCTGGCCCATGCGGTGCGCACGCTGGCGCCCAGCACGCTGGTCGATGTCGCGACGCTGACCGGAGCGATGAAGGTGTCCCTGGGTCTGCGCACCGGTGGGCTGTTCGCCACTGGACCCGAACTCACCGAGCGCATCCGGGCCGCGGGCGAGACGGCCGGCGAGACCTGGTGGCCGATGCCGCTGGTCGCCGACCATGTCGACGGGGTCCGCTCCGACATCGCTGACCTCCGGCAGTGTCCGCCCGGACCCGCAGGCATCACCGCTGCCCTGTTCCTGCGGGAGTTCACCGCGGGGCTGCCCTGGGCGCACCTGGATATCGCCGGGCCGGCCCGGGCCGAGCAGGACTATGACGAGGTCAATGCGGGCGGCACCGGGTTCGCCACCCGGACCCTGATCGAATTGGCCTGCTCGATCACCGGCTAGGCTCCCGCGCCGATGACAACTCCACCAGCCTGCAACGGTCGGGTCGTGATCACCGGGGGAACCGGTTTCGTCGGCCTCGTGTACGGGATGCGCTACGCCCGGGTGATGGTGGGCACCTGGTCGCGGGAACGCTGGTCACGGCGCCGCTTGGCTTCGTCACTGCCGAATACCAGCCGGTCCAGCAACGCGAACTTGAGTATGAAAAGCGGTAAGTAGCTAGCGTTGAAGGCTACCGCGACGACGACGGTGCGCAGCGCGCGGTCGTTGATGGTTTCGCTGATCAGCCGGTCAACGCTGGCGGTGATGCCGATCGCCACCAGACCGCTGAATACGATCACCACCAGGTAGGGCATCAGTTCACCCCGTATCTCCACTGGGCCGGAGCGTCGCCACGTCCAGTACCGGTGGATGAGGAAGTTCGGCACCGCGCCGGCGACGAAGGCCACCGCCCCGGAGACCGTGGCCGAGGCTGCGAGAACCCCGAACATCAGGAGGAACGCCAGTTGGCTGCAGACCGTGGAAACTGCCGTGCCCGCAGCGAACCGGGTGAACAGCCTCGCTAGTCGGGAACTGGCGAGCCGTCGGAGCACCCCGTCATCCTGGCAGACGATGTCGCCAACGTGCCCCGTGCCGGGGCAGGTGCTTGTTGGTGCTGGCCGGGGTCGTCTGATAGGCGATGCATCCACTGATGGTTGGTTCACGGCTGGAGGCAATATGGTGCGGATCCTCTTGAACTCTTTTTCGGCGACCTGTGCGACGCCGAGTTCATCCTCGACGCGGTACGCAGTTTCCGGCCCGGCGCGATCGTGCACCACACCGAGCAGCGCTCTGCTCCATACTCGATGATCGACCGCAAGCACGCGGTGGACACCCAGTCGAACAACGCCATCGGCACCATGAACGTGATGTTCGCGATCGCCGAGGTGGATCGCGATATCCATCTGGTCAAGCTCGGCACGATGGGGGAATACGGCACCCCGAACATCGACATCGAGGAGGGCTGGCTCACTGTCGAGCATAACGGCCGAACCGACCGGATGCTCTTTCTCAAGAAGCCAGGTTCCTTCTATCACTTCTCGAAGGTGCTTGACAGTCACAACATCGAGTTCGGCTGCCGGATCTGGGGGTTGCGGGCAACCGACCTCAACCAGGGCGTGGTGGCAACGGGGGTCAGGAGAGGAGCTGGTGGTAGAGGTGGATGGTGCGTTCGGCGACCGTGGACCAGGAGAACTCGGTGACGGTACGCTTGCGCCCGGCCTGGCCCATTGCCGTGACCCGGTCCCGATCGGCCAGCAGCTCGTTGACGCGGTGCGCGAAGCTCCACTGAAATCCCTCGGGGTCCTGTTCGTCGTAAGGCACCAGCAGACCGGTCACGCCGTCGTCGACAACCTCCGGGATCCCGCCGACGGCGGAGGCGACCACCGCCGTACCGCACGCCATCGCTTCGAGATTGACGATCCCCAGCGGCTCGTAGACCGAAGGGCAGGCGAACACGGTGGCTGCGGAAAGCACCTGCCGGACGTCGGCGATGGGCAGCATGTCTGACACCCAGATCACCCCGGGTCGCGCCGCGGACAGCGTCGCGACGGCAGCGCGGGCTTCGGCCTCGATCTCCGGGGTGTCCGGCGCGCCCGCGCACAGCAGCAGCTGGGCGGCCGGATCGATGTGGTGCGCCGCCGCCAGCAGGTGCCCGAGCCCCTTCTGCCGGGTGATTCGCCCCACGAACACGACGATCGGCCGCGCCGGGTCGGCCCCGAGTCGGCTAACCACGTCGGTCTCCTCGACCGGGCGGTAGGTGTTGGTGTCGATGCCGTTGCGCACCATGTGCACCCGCTCGGGGTGCACGGCCGGGTAGCAGTCCAACAAGTCGGCGCGCATGCCGTCGCTGACCGCGATGACCGCGTCGGCGTGCTCGTAGGCAGTGCGTTCCACCCAGGAGGACACTCGGTATCCACCGCCGAGCTGCTCGGCCTTCCACGGCCTGCGGGGCTCCAGCGAGTGCGCGGTGATCACGTGCGGCACGCCGTGCAGGGTCCGGGCCAGGTGACCCGCCATATTGGTGTACCAGGTGTGCGAGTGCACCAGGTCCACGCCACCCAGCGCGGCGGCCATGGCCAGGTCCACTGACAGGGTCTGCAAGGCAGGGTTGGCAGCAGCGAGTCCCGACGCAACAGCGTAATTATACACCTTCAGATTGGGCGCCTCCGGACGGGGGGCGCCGAAGCAGTGCACCTCGACCTGACACCGCTGCCGCAGCTCGGGCACCAGGTGACTGACGTGCACCCCCGCGCCGCCATACACCTCGGGCGGGTATTCCCGGGTCAGGACTCCGATACGCACGCCGCGTCACGCTAGC
>JBOHFU010000184.1:1381-3059 GCA_050699675.1 Pseudonocardiaceae bacterium | reverse complement strand
GTGTCACGTAGCTCGTCCGCCGAACCGGGGCTAGGGTGACATATCGTGAAAGGGCAGCCACACGTGCTGGGCATCGTCCTTGCCGGCGGTGAGGGTAAGCGATTGTGGCCGCTCACCGCGGACCGGGCAAAACCGGCAGTGCCGTTCGGGGGCAACTATCGTTTGATCGACTTCGTGCTGTCCAATCTGGTCAACGCCGGATACATCCGGATCTGCGTACTCACCCAGTACAAGTCGCACTCGCTGGACCGGCACATCACCACGACGTGGCGGCTGTCGTCGATGCTGGGACAGTACATCACCCCGGTACCCGCGCAGCAGAGGCTCGGCCCGCGCTGGTACACCGGCAGCGCGGACGCGATCTACCAGTCGCTCAACCTGGTCTACGACGAGCGGCCCGAATACATCGTCGTCTTCGGTGCCGACCACGTGTACCGGATGGACCCGTCGCAGATGGTGGCTCAGCACATCGCCACCGGCGCGGGTGTGACCGTCGCCGGTATCCGGGTGCCGCGCGAGCAGGCCAGCGCCTTCGGGTGTATCGGCACTGACTTCTCCGGACGGATCACCGAGTTCCTGGAGAAGCCGGCGGACCCACCGGGAACGCCGGACGACCCTGAGGTGACCTTCGCGTCGATGGGCAACTACGTGTTCACCACCGACATGTTGCTGTCCGCGCTGCGCGCTGACAGCGCCAACCACGATTCCGACCACGACATGGGCGGCGACGTGATCCCGATGCTGGCCGATGCCGGGGAAGCGGCTGTCTATGACTTCGCCGACAACGTGGTGCCCGGCGCCACCGACCGGGACTGTGGCTACTGGCGCGATGTCGGCACGCTGGACACCTACTACGACTCACACATGGACCTCGTATCGGTGCATCCGGTGTTCAACCTTTACAACCAGGCGTGGCCGATCCGCACCGCGATGCCCCCACTGCCACCCGCGAAGTTCGTCCAGGGCGGCAGCGCTCAGGAGTCGATCGTGGGAGCGGGCTGCATCGTCTCGGCCGCGCTGGTGAGCTATTCGGTGCTGTCCGGCGACGTCGTGGTCGAGGCCGGTGCCCACGTCGAGGGCAGCGTGCTGCTGCCCGGTGTTCGGGTCGGGAAGGGGGCCGTGGTGCGCCGGGCGATCCTGGACAAGAACGTGGTGATACCCGATGGCGCCCAGGTCGGCGTGGACCCTGCGCTGGACCGGGAGCGCTACACGGTCAGCGGTGGCGGTGTGGTCGTGCTCGGCAAAGGTGCTCACGCCGAGTAGCCGGTGGCGCTAGCCTGGCGGAGGTGCGAACTGTACCTCGGTGGACTGTGCTGTCCGCGACCTGCGCGCCGGTGCTGCTGATCGGTGGCTGGCAACTCGCCGCTGCTCGGCAGGCGGGTGGTTTCGACCCGGTGAGCCAGACGATCAGTGCGCTGGCTGCCCGCGGCGCCACCGACCGCTGGATCATGACCACGGCGCTGGTCGGCATCGGCGTGTGCCATGCGATCACGGCTGCGGGGCTGCGGTCGGCAGCGGTTCCGGGCCGCCTGCTGCTCGCCATCGGGGGGGCCGCCACTGTCTTGCTGGCCGTTTTCCCGCAACCGGTCACTGGCGACTCGACTGCACACGTCGCCGCCGCGGTGATCGTATTCCCCGCGCTGTCGCTGTGGCCCGCCTTGGCGGCGCGTCGCGGCGC
>JBOHFU010000184.1:0-1281 GCA_050699675.1 Pseudonocardiaceae bacterium | reverse complement strand
CCGCTCACGAAAGCGATCGTCGGCTACTACGACGAGACCTGGCTCGACTATCGCGTGCTCTGGCTCAACGGCGACAACCTCGCGGTCCACTTCGGTTACACCGACGACAGCACCCGCGGTCACACCGACGCGCTGAAGAACATGAATCGGGTGCTGGCGGAGCGGGTAAGGATCCAGCCCGGCGAGCGCGTCCTGGATGCGGGTTGCGGGGTCGGCGGTAGCAGCCTGTGGCTGGCCAAAGAGCGCGATGTCGACGTCGTCGGGATCACGTTGGCCACCAAGCAGGTCGCGATGGCGCGGGGCCACGCCGTACGGCGCGGGCTGACCGACCGCGTCCGCTTCGAACAGGCCGACTTCACCGCGACGCCCTTCCCGGATGCGAGTTTCGACATCGTGTGGGCCGTGGAGAGCCTGTGCCACGCGCCCCGCAAGGCTGCCTTCTACCGGGAAGCTGCCCGGCTGCTGCGTCCTGGTGGGCGGGTGGTCGTCGCCGACTTCGTCCGGGCCGCCCGCCCGCTCGACAAGATCGGCGAGCGGTTGCTCCACGAGTGGCTGGATGGCTGGGCCGTCCCCGACATCGACACCCCCGAAGAACATCTAGTACATCTGACCGAAGCCGGATTCGCCGACGCACAGCTCGATGACGTGACCGTGCACACCCGCCCGTCGCTTCGTCGGCTGTACCGGATGGCGTACTGGACCTACCCGCTGGCGGTGCTCGGCCGCGTCACGGGTATTCGCTCCGTGGTCCAGCACGGCAATGTGATCGCCTCGATACGCCAGTACCAGGCGCTGCGCCACGATGCGTGGTTCTACAGCATCCTCTCGGCGACTAAACCAGCAGCCGGCTACCCTTGATCGCGGTCGACACCGGCCAGCACGGCGTCGAGACCAGCCGACGCACCGCTGTGCCACGCCTTGTCGAAACCTGCCTCCCCCAGCGCTGCCTGCACCACCGCCCTGATCCGGTCGACGTCGGTGCGCTCGGCGGGTGGCAGCGGCCGGTCGACTGAGCGGCGGGCGGAGTCGGCGGCCCCCAACAAACACCCGGCTCGATCGTGGTGGCCGGCCAGGGCGTCGGCCCCGGCAAGCCCTTCGAGTGCCAGCGCGATGGCACGGGGGTCGCCCGAGACCCGCGCGGAGCGCAAACCGTCCAGATGGCGGGCTCGGGCGGCTTCGGGGTCGCCGCGGAGCTCGGCGACGAAGCCGAGCTCGGCGAGTACGAACGCCATGCCGGGATGGAAACCCGCAACACGGTGCGCGTCGAGCACCTCTGCCAGC
>JBOHFU010000183.1:3980-6952 GCA_050699675.1 Pseudonocardiaceae bacterium | reverse complement strand
TCCCTGGTGCCGAACCGCTCGTGCAGCCAGGCTCGGGTCGCCTCCCGGTACTCGCCGGCGTTGGAGTGCAACGCCATGGCGTGCCCTGATTCCGGCAGGACGTAGGTGGACAGCTCGGCGGCCGGACTGAAGTACGGCGCCTCCCCTTGTCGCAAGGCCTCCGCACTCGAACAGTCGCGAGCGAGAAAACCACAGAAAGGGGAATCGTTTTTGCCGACCGCCAGCAGGACCGGAACGTCGATTCCGAGCGACGTGGGACCATAGAAGCCCGACACCACCACGGTCCCGGTCCCGACGAGCGAGACCTGGTCCTTGGTGGCCTCGTCGGTCGCGATCACCTGAGGATCGGCGTTGCTGGCCGCATAGAACAACGGCTCGCGTTGCCCCGGCTTGGTGGTGGCGTACCCCGGATCGCTGCCGTTCCTGCGAAGTTGCGGGTCCCACATCGACGGATGCAGGGACCTGGTGAAGCCCTTGGCCAGTGCCAACCCCGTCGCCAGGTGGGTGATGCCGGTCAGGATCACCCCGTCGACGTCGTGGTAAGTGGCTGCTTCCAGGATCGCGACGCCCGAGCCCAGCGAGTGCCCGACCAGGACGACGCGGTCAAAGCGCACGCCGCCGACCCGGCCGGCGCGCAGATGACCGACGACCTGGTGGATCGACGCCGCCTCGACACTGTCCACCAATGCCGGGCTGGGCGGCTTGCTGCTCTGACCGATACCGAGCCGGTCCACCGCGAAGGTGGCGTAGCCGTGCCTGGCCATGTCGCGCTGGTAGGAGTAACGCTCGGGCTGGTAGGGAAAGTCCCAGTACACACTGTTGTACGTGCCGCCGGGAATCAGCAACTGCACGGTCGTGGGAGCACTGCCCGCGGGCCTGCAGAGTTGCCCGTGCGTGGTCTCGTGGGGGGTCGGGACCGACACTGGCAGGTCGATCTCCGCGCAACTCACCCGGGACGCGGCAGCGGCCTGCGGCGCAGCGAGACTACCGGCCAGCAAGGCCAGGCAAGCAAGCAGCGAGCAGGTCAGCGTCGACACCAGGCGCACGGGAAGAACCTAACCACGGCCCGCTGTGGACGCCTCACGTGTGTCGCGGCACAGCGATCATGGGTAACTGGCTGGGATCCATCGTCACTGCCATCCTCAGATGAACGGGCTTGCCGGTTACCGGCATCAACCGCCACCGCGCGGCCACCGTCGCCGCCACGATGGCTATCTCGGTCTCCGCAAAGGAGTATCCGGGACAGTGATGCAGACCCGCGCCGAAGGGGATGAACGCCCCCCTCGGCAGCCTCGCGGCCCGGTCGGGCAACCATCGATCCGGGTCGAAGCGTGCCGGATCGGGGTACAGGTGTGGATCGTGATGGAGTGCGTACTGGCTGAGCGCGACCTCGGTGCCTGGCTGAATGTGAACACCGCCAAGGTCGACGTCGGTGCGCGCTCGGCGCATCAGGATCAGTATCGGGTACTTGCGCAGGATTTCACTGATGATCCGCTGGGTGTACTCCAGCCTGGGAATGTCGTTGAAGGTCGCCATGCGACCGTCAAGAACTTGGTCGATCTCGGCGTGAAAGCGTCGCTCGACCTCAGGGTGCTGGCCGAGCTCGTGGAACAACCAGGCCAGGGCCAAGGCGGTGGTTTCCATTCCGGCGGTGAGGATCGTGACGATCTCGTCGGAAACCTGCTGGTCGCTCATGCCCTCGCCGGTGTCCTCGTCACGAGCCAGCAGCAGCGTGGACAGCAGGTCGCCGTGATCCTTGCCTTCGGCGCGCGCCGCCGCGATGACCTCGGCCACGACCCGCCGGAATCGGGCGGCGGCCTCGTCGAACCGCCGGTTGGCTGGAATGGGTAACCACTCAGGTGAGAAGGCACGGACCGCCAGGTACTTGGTCAGGATCGGCATCGAACGCTGGACCTCGGCGATCGCCTCCCGACCCAGCTCGGTCGAGAAGAGAGTCCGCCCGACGACGGTGAGCGCCACATCCTCCATTCGCTTGTCCACCGCGACGACCTCACCCGGCCGCCATGACTCGATCAGATCCGAAGCCACCCCTGCCATAGTGTGGACGTAGCCGGCGATTCGTTTGCGTTGAAACGCCGGCTGCACCAGCCGGCGCTGCCGCCGATTGACATCGCCGTTCGAGTTGGCCAGACCGTTGCCGAACAACGGGCGTATCTTGTCGAAGAGTATCCCTTTGTCAAACCTGTCGGCGTTGGTGGCCAGCACCTGCCAAGCAAGCTCGGGGCTGGTGACCACGTAAACGGGCAGGGGGCCGAGGTAGATTCGCACCACCTCGCCGTGCGAACGCAGCGACGACAGAAACCGAAACCGCCTACCTAACAGCGACATCGTGTGGCCGAGCAGCGGCAACCGACCGGGAACTATCGGGGCGATGCCCCCTCCGCTTCGCCAGCCATGACTCGTGACGTCCGGACCAGCTGACATACCACCCACCCTCGCACACTGACACCGCGGCACTCAATGGGAGGCGCGATGACCATGATCGCTCTGCTGGCCGACGATCCCCGTGACGGCCTAAGCTGCCCTCCGTGCTAGCTGAGGACGGCGCGGAGCCGATGGCCGGGAACCCGGGCTGGGTGCCGCACGGCGTCGACGTGACCGTGCCCAATGCGGCTCGAGTGTACGATTACTGGCTGGATGGCGCCCACAACTTCGCGGCTGACCGTGAAATGGCAAACAAGATCCAACAGGTTCTGCCAGGGATACGGGATGTCGTCCGGATCCAGCGGTCCTTCCTGCGCAGAGTGGTTCTGTTCATGGTCAGCTCCGGAATTCGCCAGTTCCTCGACATCGGCTCTGGCATCCCGACCGTCGGCAATGTGCACGAGATCGCCCAGCGAGCCGATCCCGAGTGCCGGATCGTGTACGTCGACAAGGAGCCGGTCGCGGTCGCGCACGGTGAACTGCTGCTTGCCGGCAACGACCGGGCCGCGGCGATCCAGGCGAACCTG
>JBOHFU010000183.1:0-3880 GCA_050699675.1 Pseudonocardiaceae bacterium | reverse complement strand
TCGGCCTGCTGATGCTGTGGCTGCTGCACTTCGTCCCGGATTCCTGGGACCCGGTGGGCATTCTGGCTCGGTACCGGGACAGGCTTGCGCCCGGCAGCTACCTGGCGCTCTCCCATGTCACGGCCGACGGCAACGTCGCTGGGCGGACCGAGGCAGCTCAGTTTTACGAGAAGACCCCGGACCCGCTGCACCTCCGCAGCCACCAGGAGATGCTGCGCTTGTTCACCGGGTTCGAGCTGGTCGAACCGGGACTGGTTGGCAGCGCTTTCTGGCGGCCCTCGGGACCGGGTGACGTCTCCGACAGCGCCGAGATGAACACGGTCTCCTACGGGGGTGTCGGCCGCAAGCCGGGCCCGACCGAGATTGAGCTATAGCTGAAAGGATGGCGAGGTCCCCTGATGGCCGAGAACCCGGACTGGGTGCCGCAAGGCGTCGACAAGATCGTGCCTAATGCGGCTCGAGTGTACGACTACTGGCTGGATGGCGCCCACAACTTCGCGGCCGACCGCGAAATGGCGGACAAGGCCCAACTGGCCATGCCACGGATACGGGACGCCGTCCGGATCAACCGGTCCTTCCTGCGCAGAGTGGTTCTGTTCATGGTCGACTCCGGGATCCGCCAGTTCCTCGACATCGGCTCTGGCATCCCGACCGTCGGCAATGTGCACGAGATCGCCCAGCGAGCCGATCCCGAGTGCCGGATCGTGTACGTCGACAGGGACTCGATCGCGGTCGCACACAGCGAACTGCTGCTTGCCGGCAACGACCGGGCGGTGGCGATCCGGGCGAACCTGCGCGACGTCGAGGACGTCCTCGACCACCCGCAGACCCAGCGCCTGCTGGACTTCGATCAGCCGGTCGGCCTGCTGATGCTGACGCTGCTGCACTTCGTCCCGGATTCCTGGGACCCGGTGGGCATTCTGGCCCGATACCGGGACAGGCTTGCGCCCGGCAGCTACCTCGGACTCTCCCATGGCACGCCCGACGGCAACCCCGCCGGGTGGACCGAGGTCGTCGAGCTTTACAAGAACACCCCGGACCCGGCGTTCCCCCGCAGCCACCAGGAGGTGCTGCGCTTGTTCACCGGGTTCGAACTGGTCGAACCGGGACTGGTTGGCTGTGCTCTCTGGCGGCCCTCGGGACCGGGTGACATCTCCGACAGCGCCGAGATGAATACGCTCCTTTACGGGGGTGTCGGCCGCAAGCCGTGACCGCTAACGAGGCACTGGCCGGTCCTGGGCCAGCGCGTCGAACAGCTGCCCGGCTCGCTCGCGGTCCCACAGCACGCCGGAGGAGCCGTCGCTCATCGTGCCGAAGCCGGCGATCGGCACCGTGGTGGTCAGCGCATCACCGCCGGACAGCGAGCGCATCGCCCAACCGAGCCTGGCCAGGTTCCAGACATGGCCGCCGTTGTCGACGGTGACCGTGTCGGGGGCATCGGCCGCAAGGGGCCCGGCGCGCAACGGGTTGAGCAGCACTGCCGGGCTGCTCGCCCGGGCGATCAGCGCGCCGAGGAACTCCCGCTGGCGCACTACCCGATCCAGGTCGGCGCGCGGCGTGTTCCGGGTCCGCACGTAACCCAGCGCCTGCGGCCCGTCGAGTACCTGGCAGCCGGCCGGGATGTCCAGCCCGGCCAGCGGGTCGGAGATCGGCTCGGTGGGGCACAGCTGCACGCCGCCGACATCGTCGACGAGGCGGGCGAAGCCACCGAACCCGATCTCGGCATAGTGATCCACATGAACTCCGGTGACCGTCTCCACGGTCTGCACCAGCAGGGTGGGCCCGCCGAGCGCGAAGGTGGTGTTGAGCTTGAGGCGGCCCTGGCCAGGGACCGGAACCGAGGAATCCCGGGGGAGGCTGACCAGCGTCGGCGCCCCGCCGCTGGTCAGCGCGGGGATATGCATCAACATGATGGTGTCGGTGCGCTGGCCGCCTGCCGCCGCCTCGTCGCCGGTAGCCAACCGGGCCGCCTGGTCGGGGGTCAGGCCGGCCCGGCTGTCCGATCCGACGATCAGCCAGTTGGTACCTGAGGTGTCAGCGACCCGTCCTGGGTAGTCGGCCAGCGCGTCGACCCGCTGCAGTGACTGATCGACGTACCCGGCGATGCCGATGACCACCAGCAGCAGCAACCCGAGGATCACACCCAGCATGCGACCTGGGCGCCGACGTCGACGCCGGCGCGGTGAGGTTGGCCGTGGTGGTGGCCCGGGGCGACGCGGGACGTTTTGCGGAGGCATGTAGTCGCCGGGCGGCCGAGGTGGTCGAGGTGGTCGCAATGGCCGCCCGGAACGGTCCCGCCGGGGCGGCCCCTGGTAGCTCACCGTTTGGCCTCCTGCGGGTCGGTCCCCTCGCGGGGCACTGCGGGCGAGGATAGCCGGGCTGAGGCCGCCGACGACGAAACCGCTCCGCCCGCCGACAACCGTGCGAGGATTGTGGGTGGAGTGATTTGTTAGCGTCGACGGTGACAGCGCGATCCACACCCCGGAGCCACGCTGTGCGGCGGCGGCGCCGCGTATCCATCACGAGTGGAGCGAGGCGCGACAGCAAGGAGATGCCATGGACGTCGATGGTCCACATACCCCGCAGCAGGTGATCGCCGGGCTGCGGGCCACTAGCGAGGGTGCGGACCTGGTCCAGTTGCTCACCCCGGAGGGTCAGCGAGCTTCGCATCCGCAGTTCGACCTGCAGATCTCCCCGGCGGAGATTCAGTCGCTGTACCGGGACATGGTGCTCATCCGCCGGGCTGACCGGGAAGCCAACGCCCTGCAGCGGCAGGGTCAGCTCGGTCTGTGGGCCCCGCTGCTGGGCCAGGAGGCCGCGCAGATCGGCGCCGGCCGCGCGATGGCCCCCCAGGACATGGGCTTCCCGTCCTACCGCGAGCACGGTGTCGCCTGGTGCCGCGGGGTGGATCCCACCGAGGTGTTCGGTATCTTCCGCGGCATCGACCAAGGCTCCTGGGATCCGATCAGCACCGGGTTCCAGCTCTACACCATCGTGATCGCCAATCAGTGCCTGCATGCCACCGGCTACGCGATGGGCCAACGACTGGACGGCAAGATCGGCGACGCGGAGACCGGTGAGGCCACGATCGCTTTCTTCGGCGACGGTGCCACCTCCCAAGGTGACGTGCATGAGGCCTTCGTCTGGGCCGCGGTCTACGACGCACCGGTGGTGTTCTTCTGCCAGAACAACCAGTGGGCGATCTCGGCAGGGCTGGATCGTCAGACCCGGGTGCCGCTGTATCGCCGTTCGCTGGGCTACGGCTTCCCCGGGATCCGGGTGGACGGCAACGACGTGCTGGCCACCCTGGCCGTCACCCGCTGGGCGCTGCGGGAATGCCGCACCGGCAACGGTCCGGTGCTGATCGAGGCATGCACGTACCGGATGGGCGCGCACACCACGTCCGACGACCCGACCCGCTACCGGCTCGCCACCGAACTAGAGGAGTGGAAGCTCAAGGACCCCATCGAGCGGGTTCGGGTGCACCTGGTGCGGGAAGGTCTGGCCGAGCCGGAGTTCTTCCCGCGGGTGGCCGCCGAATCCGACGTGCTGGCCGCCCGGCTGCGCGACTACTGCACGTCGATGCCCGTCCCCAGCCCGGAGCGGATCTTCTCCGAGGTCTACGCCGAACCGTCGCCGTACCTGGAGGCCCAGCGCCAGGAGTTCCTGGCTTACCACGCGTCGTTCGCCGAAACCGTGGGTGATCCCCGATGAGCGTGCTGACCCCGGCTAATGAGCGCGCCCCCGCGGTGACTCAGACGATCACCCTGGCCAAGGGCCTCAACCAGGGCCTGCGGGCCGCGATGGAGGCCGACCCCAAGGTCATCGTGATCGGGGAGGACGTCGGCAAGCTGGGCGGGGTGTTCCGGATCACCGACGG
>JBOHFU010000182.1:0-6961 GCA_050699675.1 Pseudonocardiaceae bacterium | reverse complement strand
CCTGGCCCTGGCCCTGGCCCTGGCCCGGGCGCAGGCCGAGCAACGCCTTGGCGGCTGAGCCATGACAAAGCAATCGGCCACCGCAATGTTCTTCCGCCCGTGTCGGCGAAGCCTTGGTGGAGGTTCCGAACGAGCCTCCTCGTCGGCTGGCGGTGTACCATCGTGGGCCATGGGTACACACAGTCTTCGTGATCTGCGCAACAACCTCGGCGCTGTGGTGCGCGAGGTCGCCTACACCGGCCACGAGGCGGTCATCACCGACAACGGCCGGGAGGTCGCCGTCATTATCAGCCTGGACGACTACGAGCGGCTGCACGAGCATGCCGACATCGCCGACGCCGTGCGTCTGCGGGACCTGCGCGCCAGCCGCTTCACCACGATGTCGCTGGACGACATGCTCACCACACTCGGCGTGTCTATCGAGGACTTCGCAGAGCAGGCAGTGTGAACGTCGCGTTCCATCCCGATGTCTACAAACAGCTCCAGCAACTGCCCCGCCACGTGTTGTCAGCAGCGCTACGCGCAATCATCGCCCTCACCCACAGCCCGCGACCGGTTGGCGTCAAGAAGCTGGTCGGTAGCCGCAGCGACTGGCGCATACGCATCGGCGAGTACCGAATCATCTACGAGATCGACGAAGCCGCGAAGACAGTAACGGTGCTGCAAGTTGAACACCGACGGGATGCGTACCGCTGATTGCGGCCTCGGTTCTGGCCTACTCCGGTTGGCCATGGCTACGCCTTGCGCCCACACCACACGCTTCCTGGTCCGCACCCTGGTCGGCAATGAGCCCGCGCTCACGCTCTACCTGCGCGCCGGTTTCCACGTCGTGGACGGGGTTGAGGAATCACGTCACGGCCGCGCTCGTGTGTATCTTGTCCGCGATGCGGTTCTCGGCAGCCAGCCATGAATCCAGACCATCCTCCCGGGCGGCAGCCCCCATCCACCACGTCAGCAGATGGCGATCGGGCTCACAGCGAGCCGTCGCACCGGCCCGCGTCCGCTGAATCCCATGCGTGGCTTGTCCGCTGGAAGGTCGGCTACTGGCGGCTGAGTCAGCCTGGGTGCTGCCGCCGGTGTTTGGTCGGGCGCGCCGGCCACCGCTAACGAGTGACACCAGGCCTCCTTCCTGAGGCCAGCTTGACGGACACCGGCAGCTCGAGCGCGTCGCCGGTGTCATAGCCGGCCGCGAGGCGGTCGAAGGCGGAACGGATGCGCCGCCGGACTGGCTCGGTCTGGTGGCCGACGAGGGCAGACGCGCGCACCGTTCCGGCGAGCAGGCCGTCCCACAGAGCCGTCGCCGAAGCTAGCCGGTGGGTGAAGGCCAACCGGTCGACCTTGAGGTCGTCGAGGCCGGCGCTGCGCAGCAGCCCAACGAGCGCGCCGTCATCGGAGTATCGGAAGAACGGTGGGCCCGCTGGTAAATCCGCTGGCGAGCTTGCCCCCAGGGGTGAGGACTCGGACGAACTCGTCCATCGCCTGGGCGTGGTCGCCGAGATGGGGCAGCACGAAGCCGGACACGACCGCGTCGAACGAGCCAGCCTCGAACAGGAGGTGGTGGGCGTCGCCGCGGCGGAACTCCACCGCCGGGTTGAGGCTAGCGGCGAGGGCGAGGATTTCGGGGGCGAAGTCGACGCCGACTACGGACGCACCTCTGGCGACCGCGTGGCTGGCGATGTAGCCGGGACCGGTGGCCACATCCAGCACCCTCGTGCCAGCGCCGACCTGGGCGGCATTGAGCAGCGGCTCGGCCGCCCGCCCAGTGATCGGACCGAAAAAACGGTGGTATCCGTCCGAAGGCCACCGAATCGGCCAGGTCACCGGCGAAGTACGCTCGATGCCCGTCCACGCCGGCAAGCGATCCAGCAGGCGCACGCCCATCTCCTGCAACGTGCGGTAGTGCAGGTCATGGCCGCCTTGGTGGCCGGTCGCCTGCACGTTGGCGACCAGCCGTGCTGCGGGCGTGGGCAGCGCGCTGAGTGGCATGTCGAGGAACGTGGTCTCCTTTAGCCAGGTGACGATGTCGCGACCATCGAGCCGCCGCGGCCCCCACGGCGCCCGCCCGCAGGCGAGGAACACGACCCGGCCGGCCTCGTGCAGCTCCTCGGAGATCTGGCAACCGGTCTGACCGCTGCCCACCACGAGGACCCTGCCCGGCGGTAGTGCTGCTGGATGCCCGGCAAGCTCATCGTCCAATTCGGCGTTACCAGGCAGAAGCTGTCCCCGTCCCTGATACCTCGCCGGGAGAACCGTCATCCTGATCACCCACCGGTTGGCCAGCGCGGTGGGCTTCGACGAGATCGTCGTCCTCGACCGCGGGAACGCCGTGGAGCGCGGCACACCCGTGCAGCTGCTCGCAAGCAGGGGGTTGTACGCCGGGCTTCGGATCGCGTCAGCACCGCGCGGAGCTGCCCAGGCCGATCCGCGCTGAGCTGCCGCTACTGACCAATCCAGTGTCGGTCGGCATGTGCCGCCGACCCCGCCGACCACTGTCTGCGCGATCCGGTTGCGTGGTGTTTGCTTCCTGTTGCCAAAACGTTGTGAAAATGTGATGTATGGTGTGAAAGTCCGCAGTCGAGGGCCTGACATCAGTCGCACGGTGCGACTGGGAGGGCCAACAGATCTGGGGTCGATGGGTGGAGGCGGTCCGGTTCGGAGGAGTTGTGCAACTGATGTACCCGACGTTGATCGCGCTACTTGCGCAGGTTCGTCCCGTGGCTCCGCAGCTCCCATGCCCACGGCCATCCACGTCATGACCGCCGGGCTATCACACCGCCGGCGGCGCACCGCGGTGTCGATGTCGTTACCGGTCGCGAGCAGCGATCCGGTCGAGCAGCTCGATCATGTCGTCGACGCGTTCCACCGGGTGAACCGGGCGCTACCGAAGACCGTATTGAGCCGGGAGGAGCTGATCGCGCTCGCTGGGCTCCTTACTCAGATCAGCGCTGCGCTGCTGACGTTCACCGATCTGCTCAACGCCCCTGCGCACCATTACGACCGCACCCGGCTGCGTCGCGTTCATAACGACTCCACCCCTACTCAACGGCTACGGGGCGCTGTCAGCTTGTTACGGGATTGCCGGGACGGTTTCTACGCCGCTTACGCCTCCGCGCGGGCGTTCCACGCCGACCTCAGGCGATGTCCACGGACCCGAGCACACTGCGGCCACGGGGGAGCGAGCGGCGAAAATACGCTGTCGACGTAGCACGAACTACGCACTGACCTTGGGGAGCTCGTCACAGGTCGAGGTCGTCAACGGGGTCGCTGGGTGCAGTCGGGGCGGTCGGGTCGCGGATAGATGTCACGGTTCGACCACCTCGAGGCTGACCCGATGTTCTGGAATCACGGGGTGAGCACCGCAAAGCACTGCGCCAGCACCACGGTCTCCCTGCCACGATCCAGCGGCCCGCGCTGGTTGCCGGTGCATATGATGTGACCGTCATCCAGCAGGACGAGCTGTCAGCATCAACCGTGCGCTGGCCGACCTCAGGGCGGGTCGCTAGCGTTCCCGCACGGCGGCGAGCGTGCCGAGCGCCGGTAGCTCGACGATCCGGTCGCACCAGTGCGCCGCCAGCAGGCGGTCGTGGGTGATCAACAGGACGCCCGCGGCGCGATCCCGCACTTCGTCAACCGCAGCTGATGAGGTGTTCGCGGGCACCGGTAACGGCAGCGGCGCGCTGCGAGTGCGGGTCACTCGAGCCGCCAACGACATGGTGGTCGCCCGGATCGTGGCCATGCGCGGGATGGGGATGTCGGTAACGTCGGGTTCACGACACACAGTTGTTATCAGTGCGCGTGTTCGTGAACGTCCTCGAGGTCCTGTTCGTGGACGTGTGGGTGCGCGTGTGACTGTCCGTTGTGGCTGTGTTCATGCTCGTGCTCGACGTGCTCATGATCGTGCAGGATGTGCGCATGGGTGTGCGTCGCATCCCCGTGCATGTGCTCATGGGTGTGCTGTTCCATCGATTGCCCCCGATCTTATGCTGTATTCATCCTGAATGCCGAGGTCCTGCGCCCGTGTGTGAATGGGGTCTGAACCTGCTTCAATCGATGCTACACGCCGCGCAGGGATTACTTGCAAGTGTTTCTGCCACGTAAAACTAATGCGCCTGTCTTGCAACTAGTCCAGCGGTGCAGATGCCTTTTCCTATTACCGTCCGCGAGCCGGCTTCGCGCTATGGGCTGCGGAAGCTGACGTCGAACACCTCGCAGAACTACAGGTGCCCTGCCAGCGGTGGTCCACCGACCGGACCTGAGCATGCGGCCGCGACAATCATGGGAGGATGCCGTCATGATCGCCGGTCTGCTGCTGGCGGCCGGGGCCGGGCGGCGCTACGGCATGCCCAAGGCCCTGGTCGACGGTGGCGCCTGGTTGCGCCGCGCGGTGGCCACGCTGACCGAAGGCGGGTGCGACCCGGTGCTCGTCGTGGTCGGCGCGGCGGCCGACCGGGTCACCCCGCTGGTGCCCGATACCGCCAGCACCGTGCTGGCCTCGGACTGGGCGGAGGGCATGGGCGCCTCGCTGCGCGCCGGCCTGGCCGAGCTGGTCCGCACCGCGCCGCCGCAGGTGCAGGCCGCGCTGGTACACCTGGTCGATCTGCCCGACGTGGACGCCTCCGTGGTCCGCAGGCTGGTCGCGTTGGCCGGCCCCGCAGTGGTGGCCCGGGCCGGGTTCGAAAGCCAGCCCGGCCATCCGGTGTTGTTCGGTCGGCAGCACTGGGCCGACATCGTCGCCTCGGCACACGGCGACCGGGGGGCCCGGGACTGGCTGGCGCAACGGTCCGACCTCACCGTGGTGGACTGCTCCGACCTGGCCAGCGGGATCGACGTGGACCGCCCCTGACCGCCGATAGGGAACAGATCCCGCTGCTCCAGCGTCGTGCACATCAGGCATTGTGGGTGAACCCACACGCTGGTCAGGCCGAATAGTCTCTAAGACCTAGGTGGGACACAGTCTGGCCACACCGGAAGCTTTGTTTGAGGGAGGTCCGCGGTGCGTGAGGTGCTCGACGAACTGGTAGCCGAGTGGCGCCAGGGCAAATCCACCGCGGTGGGCACGGTGGTGTCCACGTACCGGTCGGCGCCACGCCCGGCCGGAGCGTCCATGCTGGTGACGTTGGACGAGCGGGCGGTCGGCAGCGTCTCCGGGGGCTGCGTCGAGGGTGCGGTTTTCGAACTCGGCCAGCAGGTGCTCACCGACGACACCCCGATCCTGCAGCGCTACGGCGTCTCCGATGACGATGCCTTCTCCGTCGGGCTGACCTGCGGCGGCATCATTGACGTGTTCGTGGAGAAGGTGGACTCGGTCAGCTTCCCCGAGCTGGACGAGGTCGCCACCGCGGTGGCCGGCAAGGAGCCGGTCGCGGTGGCCACCGTGGTCGCGCACCCCGATCCCGAGCGGGTCGGGCTCCGGGTGGTGGTCTGGCCGGACCGGCACTCCGGCACCTTCGGCTCCGCTCGTGCCGACGAGGCGGTGATCGAGGATGTCCGCGGGTCGCTGGCCGTCGGCCGTACCGCCACGCTGCACTACGGTCCCGACGGGGAACGCCGCGGCGAGGGCATGGACGTGTTCGTGAACTCCCTGGAGCCGCCGCCCCGGATGCTGGTCTTCGGCGCGATCGACTTCGCCGCCGCGATGGCACGGCTCGGGGTGTTCCTCGGCTACCACGTGACGGTGTGCGACGCGCGGCCGGTGTTCGCCACCAAGAGCCGCTTCCCGGACGCGCACGAGGTCGTCGTGAACTGGCCGCATCGGTACCTGAAGGAAGAGGCCGAAGCCGGCCGGATCGACCAGCGCACCGTCGTCACCGTGCTCACCCATGACCCGAAGTTCGATGTCCCGGTCATCGTCGAGGCACTGCAGCTGGACCTCGCCTACCTCGGCGCGATGGGATCGCGCAAGACTCACAAGGACCGGGAGGCCCGGCTGCGCGAGGCGGGCGTGACCGACGAGGAGCTGACCAAGATAGCCTCGCCGATCGGGCTGGACCTGGGCGCCCGCACCCCGGAGGAGACCGCGGTGTCCATCGGCGCCGAGATCATCTCGCTGCGCTGGGGCGGCGGCGCCACCCGCCTAGCAGCCCTCGACGGCCCCATCCACGGCGCGAACCCCATCGCGGAACCCGATCCGGCCAAGGCCTAGCCCCTAGCGCGGAGTAGACCACTGGTGGTTTGATCATGCATCATGTAACTACCACTGGGAGAAGTGAGGCGACATGAGTGCTGTCCCTATTGTGGCAGGTGTGGTTGGCGGGCTCGCGCTCCTCTGGCTGGTGAGAACTATCTTTACGGCCGTTACGGCTGTCGTGAGCCTCGTTGAGACGTTAGTGACGTTCCCGACGACTCCTGCTCGTGATCAGTAAGGGCGCCGGTCGTGCCTGTTTAGGGTTTGGCCTACCCCGCAGTCAGAGACGGTCAAGACGGCAACGGGGTGTGCCCAACGAGGGTGTGGCGGCGGCTTCTTGGGGTCGAGCGCACGGTGATCGAGTCGGTGGAGCTGGAACCTGAGGGGCGTCCCGAGCATGGGGTGGTCGCCTCGGTCCGGTGGGCGCGGGCCGGGATCGCAGTTCACCATGGCGGATGAGGACACGGCGGGTGAGGACACCGCCGCGTGGCTGGTGAACGTGCCGCGTGGTTGACCCACGTCAGCTTCGACGGCGCGGAGAACACCTGCGATGAAGATCGTCGTCGCAAACTCGTCCCGAACGGGTATGGAGCCGGTGGTTTCTATACTGAAAATAATCAACGTTCACCCAAAAGAACTAAATGAAACTCGTAAGAGTGAAAGGAGCACTCCGGGATAGCTACATGAAGTTGCAGTTCCTGACACTCAGGTGATCATGATGTCGCCCTGCCTGCCCGGCTCCTTGATTCCCGAGAGCGGCAGGGCTAGGCTTTGAGGGGTGCTGGGATTTAGCTACGGGCATAGTTCTGAGCGCATACAAACATCCGCGTACAAACA
>JBOHFU010000181.1:0-7045 GCA_050699675.1 Pseudonocardiaceae bacterium | reverse complement strand
GCGTGGTGCGCAGCGCTTCGGTGGGTGCGGCGGCACCTAACCATGATCGGTCCACGCCCAGCGGGGTGATCACGATCCGCTGCGCGGCGATGCCGAGCCGTCGGACCACCTGTTCGGCGACTGCGACGCTGGGGGTGCAGACCACCGCCGCGCGGGCCACCGAGTGTGCGATCAGATCGGGCAGGCCGCGCTGCGGTGGGGCCAGATAGTCCGGACGGTCCAGGAACGCTAGGTCGTGCACAGTGACGACACCGCGGGCGCGCCGGGCCGGCGGCAACACGAAGTTGGTGGCGTGCAGCACCTCGGCGCCGGTGGCGAGCAGCTCGGTCGGTGGCCAACCCACCCGTTGCCACAGCGCTCGCAGCACCCGGGCCGGGACCGGTCCACCGCGCACCGTCACCCCGGGGGGTACCGCGCGGCGCAGCGCGGCCTGGCCACGGGCGGTGAAGGCGGTGACGGTGACGTCCACATCGGACCGGGTCGCCAGCTCGCGCAGCAGCGCGGCGGTGTAGCGGCCGATCCCGCTGCGCTGCCCGAGCAGCGGCGTACCGTCGATGAGTACCCGTGAGTGGCAATGCGAGTTATCGCTCTTATCGCCGCTCACGGGTTATCCACAGTCTGTGCAGGCGCCCCGCGGCTCGCCGGGCCACCTCACCAGGGCCGCCAGCGGCGAGGTAGGAGCGGACCAGTGCGGCGTCGCGGCGCAGCGCCCCGGCCATCCCGGTCCGGTGGCCGACTGCGGCCAGCGGAGCGCCGCGCAACCGGTCGGGCGCTGGCCGCGGGTGCCGGCAGAACTCGACCAACGGTGCCAGCGCCGCCTCCCAGGTGTAGCGCTGGGCCACCGCCGCGATCCGCTCCCGGCAGCCGGCGGCGAAGGCGTCGTCGTAGAGCACCCGTTGCAGCGCCGCGGCCAGCGTCGAAGGATCCCCAGCGGGCACCACCACGCCGAGATTCTCGGCTGCCACCAGCTCGGCGAAGGCGTCGCCGTCGGTGGTGACGATGGGCAGCCCCGCCCACAGATAGTCCAGCACCCGGGTGCGGAAGGCGAAGGTGGTCTCGACGTGCTCGAAATGGGTGGTCACGCCGGCATCGGCGTCGAGCAGCCAGTTCTGCCGGTCGGCGTAGGGCACCCAGGTCTCGTTGAAGAACACGTGCTTCCCGGTGAGCCCCAGGGTCTCGGCGAGCCGGCGGGTCTGCCCGGCCATACCCATCTCGGGCACGTCGGGGTTCGGGTGACGCATTCCGAGGAACACCAGGCGCAGGTCGCCGTGGTCGGCGCCCAACGCGTGCACGGCGTGCAGCAGGGTCAGCGGGTCGAACCAGGAGTAGACACCGCCCGCCCAGAGGACGACCTTGTCGCGCGGCCCGAAGCCCAGTGTGTCGCGCAAGCCGGGTCCGGTGCGCTGCGGAGGCTTACCGGACAGCCCGAAAGGGGCCACCGCCAGCAGCGAACGGGTCGTCGGGTCGGCGTCGTAGACGGTGGGGGACAACCGCCCGATCGCCGCCAGGTGCCCGAGCCAGAAATGCCGCTGCCGTTCCGAGGCGCAGAGGAAGAAGTCGCCGCGGCGCAGCTGGGTCGACAGCACCGAGGTGACCGCGTCGACGACCTGGGCGCGTCGGTCGTCACCGAGATCGCGGGTCTGCTCGAGTTGCTCCAGGTGCATGGGGTCGTAGATGTCGGCGACGACGAGGTGGTTGGACGTCTTTAAAGACGGTATCTGCTCGAGCACGTGGCCTTGAAGGACTACCAACTGGGCCCAGTCCAGCTCTGGGGCGATCGATCGCGGCGCGACGTGCCGGACATCAAAGTCAGCAGGAGGCGGCGAGCAATACTGGTTGAGGCTGACCAGGCGCACGTCGTGCTCCCCGGCGAGTACCTCGGCCATGTTCCAGGCTCGGATCGCCGGTCCGGCCATCCGCTGCGACACCGCGTCCGCGGTGATGATCAGGATCCGCCGGCGTGCCCCGTACACCTGCGCCACACCGAGGGCCTCGACGATCGCGTCATGCGCGAGCAGGTAGGGAATCTCCGGGGAGGTGCGCTCCAGGGCGTTGCGCATCAGCGGGAGCAGGTCGGCATCGGTGCGGACCCGAGCGGCCTGCTCGGCGCGGCGCGAGGCGGTCAGCGCGGGCAGCATCTCCACGAACCGGTCGATGGCGTAAATCCCGGCCATGGTCACCCGGGGCACCGCCATCGGGTCGCCGGTCTCCGCGCCCGGGCCCCGTCGGGTCATCTCCAGCTCGGTGGGGTCGCATCCGCCGCGGGCGGTGGCCCTTCGGACGGCTAGTGCGAGCGCCGCGGGCAGCACCGTGGCCAGGGTCTCGTCGGAGACGTTCTTGTATAGCGCGGCGAGCGCGTTGCGCTCCAGCAGGTAGGTCTCGCGGGCCGGGTCAGCGCCGCGCAGTGAGGCGTGGTGGCGGTGGTAGGCGATCGACCGCGGCTCGTAGCGCACCCGGTAGCCGCGCAGGTTGAGCCGCCATCCCAGGTCGACGTCCTCACAGAACATGAAGAACCGCTCGTCGAACCCGCCGAGCCGGGTGAAGACCTCGCGCCGGATCAGCAACGCGGCGCCGGTGCCGAACAGCACGTCGCGGGCGGTGTCGTGGGCACCGTCGTCGGGTGTGCCGACGTGCGGTTTGTAGCCCATCCCGTACCAGGTCAGACCGCCGTCGACGTAGTCGATCCGCTCGCCGTCCCAGTCCAGCACCTTGCTGGCCACTGCCGCAACGGCGGGGCCGTCGCCGAGCGCTTCGACCGCGGCGCGCACCCAGTCGCGGTGCGGCCGCGCGTCGCTGTTGAGGAAGCCGACGATCGAGCCAGTGGCTTTGGTGACCCCGAGGTTGCAGCCGCCGGCGAACCCGATGTTGGTGGCCGAGCGGACCACCCGGGCCTGTGGTACCGCGGCGGTGATCCGCTGCGCGCTGCCGTCGCCAGAGGCGTTGTCCACGCAGATCAGCTCGAGTGCCTCGGCGGGCCAGTCCAGCTCGTCGCGCAGCGCGCGCAGGCAGGTCACGGTGTGCTCGGCGCCGCGGTAGTTGACCACGATCACCGACACCGTCGGCAGTGCGCGCTCAACCACGCCAGCATCCCTCCTTCGGCGACGGCCTAGCGTGCCCCATCGCGGTCCGGAGGTGGCCAGCAGGGGCCACCGCCCTGGGTGTCCCGAACTCGGCAACGTGTCCCGAACTCGACAGTGCTGTCCGAGGCCCGCCGCAGCCGTACCCGATCGCGGATGCCCACACCTGCACCGCTAGGGTCATGCGCGCCTCGCGTAGCGGGACTCGTTCGCCTTCCCTAACCGCAATCAATCGCCCATCCGCCTCGGCCTCGATGCGCCGGGACGTGGCTGGCACCTGGCATGGCGTGGATGATGATGAGACGTATACGACATAGACGGGCATAGACGGATAAGGCATGAGAGGGGTGATGGTTCTGACTTCTACTCAACAGGGAGTAAGTCGTCGGCCGACACCGGGAGTCCGCAGCGACGCTGCCATCTCTCGCGGTGCCACCGCATCGTCTTCACTGGGATCAAACCCAAATCGCTAGCCTGTCCACGGCTGGTGTGAAATATCACGCGAGTGCCACGACAACTGATGTGGATACTTCTTCGGTGCATGGATGGCTTGATCCCTCATAGAAATCAGCCTCATCGTATCCCGGTACGGTTCGCAAGACAAGAATGACTCCGTCGCCTTTCGAAAACTGTAGGAGCATCAATGCGACACGACTACGACTTTGTAGTTCAGCTTCGCCATAAGGTCGTGTGCGACGTGCAGGCTCGCGCCATTAACGCGTCGCTCTTGAGAAACCTCGCTTTGGCCAGCCCGGTTTCGCGGGTCATCGCGCATAAAATCCACCCTTTCCAGATGAAGGCACATTGGGATAATCCGAAACTCGACTTCGCCGATGGCCTGCTGAGTTTGTCTGCAACTGTCCGGGGTGGTGCGCGGCACGTAACAAAGGGCATCAACCTGACAATGGAAGGTGGCATCCACGCCGGCTGTGGGCCTAGGGTAGTCGCGACCAAGGATAACGAACCTGTGGTGACTTTGACGGCGCCATCCCTGTTGGACCTCGATCTGGCCAATCTGAAGCTTAGCTACCAGGGGGACGATGAACCGCTTTCCTGGGTGGACACCACGATCGAACAGACAATCCTTCGTCCCAGTCTCTCCATGCTGTTGATGGCGCCGTTGGCTAGCATGCCCCTCAGTTACCTACCAGACTCACTCCCGCTGCGTCTCACGGCTACGCACGACGATGCGGCCACCGACGGGCTGGTGCTCGCAGATTCAACCGTCTCGCTCGATCCGCAAACCGAATCGCTCACGCTCGCCATGCGCTGCGCGGCGAAGACTTCCGCGCCCGCGTGGTCGACGAATTTACTCGCGGAGTCAGCAGCAAACGCGGCAGTGGCGTTGAGCGAGACAGGTCTCAACAGCGCGCTCGGCTGGCTTTGCACCCAGGGTCTCGCCACCGGAACCGCCCAGCTCGTCGACGGTCCTGTCGCCTGGCGCTGGACGCACGTCACAATGTCCTTCACCAATGATGAGAACATCCACCTCACCGGCCAGCTGTGGCGTGACGAGACGACCGTCATGGTCGACACCGCCGTGCAGTGTTCACTCACCTCGTCAGCGCAGCTGGCCGTGCGGTTAAGCGCTTCCGGGCCGCAGCCACCGGAAGCAGCTCTTATCATCGAGGCCTCGGCGACCTTGATCCGTCGCATCTTCTACGCGGCCACACGCCCGCCCCAACGGACCAGTCCAACGCGGACAGAACCCGGTTCTACCGAGAAACTGCTCCAACGTTTCCTGATCCCGGGCACCGATATCTCCGTTGAAGGATCAGCCGTGGATCTGGCGATACGACACGGGTACCTCGTTGCACGATACGCCGTGCCGCTGAGCGAGCATCGCCTCACGGTCACCATCGAGAAGGCAAAGCCAAAACCCACCATCGTTCCGCTGGAAGTTCCGCGTCAGACGGCACCGGGCGCGCCCGTCATCATCCAGCTCAACGCCAAGCTGGCCGACTCGACCGAACCACCGTACGACTACGCGTGGCGTATCGATCATGGGCCCCAGCTGGAGCCACGTCACGACTCGACCGTGACCGTGAAAAAGATCCTGCCCGCAATAGCTGCGTCGGCTACTGCAGCGACAGTACCGCAGAAGCTCGCTACCGTCAGTGTCAAGGTCATCGATATTCTCGGTCAGGTCGGCAAAGCGGAGATCGACGCAACCTACTACCCGGCAACTTCTCCTTCTCCGCAGGACGAACCCCCTCCTCCGCCCGCCACAACGTACCTAACTGATCCCCCGGGAGCACTATCGCACCGTTGGAAGGCGGCGACTCCCGCTATTGGTGCCGCTGCTATTTTCGCTGTCGCTGGCGGCATGATCGGGGGCGTGATCGGATACGGCGTTCACGACTATATTGCCCCGGTTGTCGCCCCAGTTGTCAACGAGGTGTCACCAGGGCCTGCTAGGGAAACCGGACCTGCTGGACCTGCCGGCCCTCCTGGGCCTGCCGGACCCACCGGACCTACCGGACCTGCCGCGCCTGCTGGGGAAATCGGGCCTGCCGGACCTGCCGCGCCTGCTGGGGAAATCGGGCCTGCCGGACCTGCCGCGCCTGCTGGGGAAACTGGGCCTGCCGGGCCTCCTGGGCCTGCCGGCTCTCCTGGCCTTCGCGGGACTGCCGGGCCTCCCGGGCCTCCCGGGCCCGCCGGCCCTCCTGGGCCCGCCGGGCCCGCTGGGGAAACCGGGCCTACTGGCCCTCCCGGGCCTCCCCCTCCCGGGGATACCGGCGGATCGGGCACCCGTTGATCACGACGATGTCGAGTCGATTGGTTTGTTTCCTATCGCTCTTTCCGGGGTGGTCGCCGCGCCCGGATCGAGTGTTTTGCAGCAGCGGGTCTTCGCTGCACGCACGGCCCGGTCAGACCTGCGTCTGTTCGACAACTAAGGCTTTGGTGGACATTGGGGTTAATTACGTACATAACTGACCGCTTCTGAAGGACAAGATGGGTGACTTCCACCGCGGCTGTTCTATACGCGTGCGCTATCGCGGCCGTGTCGTAAGGGTGCCAACTTACGCTGCAAGCTGGGGTTCTTTGAAGTGCCCAGGGAAAACGAGCGAGGCCGGCGACGAGATCGGATAGGATATTATGCTCCCACCCAACTTCAGGCATCCGGTACCGGAGTCCGCTGCCGCAACAGCGCCGACAGGGTCGCGACTTAAGAGCTAAACTCACGATTATGACGGCGCAACTGTCACTCACGATGATTGTGCGTGACGAGGAGTCAATCCTTGGTCGGGTACTGGGGCAAGCTGCCGCTTTCTGCGACGAGATGGTCATAGTGGACACCGGCTCACAGGACCATACTCTCGAAGTTGCACGGGAAGCCGGGGCCCGCGTCCTCGATTTTGCGTGGATCGACGATTTCGCTGTCGCCCGTAACGTTTCTCTCAACGCCTGCCGGGGGGACTGGGTGCTGTGGCTTGACGCCGATGATGTTGTAACGTCGGACGTGCAAACAGCAATTCGCGGGGCCAAGCGTGAAATCCTGACCGGCAATCTTGATGCGATCGCTACACCATACCGCTATTCATTCGCGGCAGAGACCGGCGCGTGCACCTTCTCCTTCTATCGCGAGCGGCTCGTCCGCAGAGCACCGGAGCTGCGTTGGGTAGGTGCGGTGCACGAGGTACTCATGGTCCCCGGAAGCCGCATCCTGCACCGTGAGGACCTCTACATTGAGCACCACCCAGATCCCACCAAGCGAGCGTTGAAAAGCCGCCGGAACCTCCGCATCATCGAGCGCGCGGTGCAAGCCGGTGACCACTCGTCGCGTACGCTTTACTACTATGCCTGCGAGCTGCGCGACGCTGGTCGTGACGCCGACGCCCTCGAGGTGTATGCGACGTACCTTCAAGATCCGGGCAAGGAGTGGGAGCAGTACACGGCTCTCATCAGCATGAGCGAGTGCAGCGAGCGGCTTGGTCGGTCTGAGGAGGCGGTTAAACTCCTGTATG
>JBOHFU010000180.1:0-7066 GCA_050699675.1 Pseudonocardiaceae bacterium | reverse complement strand
GCACCAACTCCAGAACGTCGGAGAATTCGGCGGTGACCCGGTAGGGGTCCTCGCCGGTGTCCGCGCCGCCGGGCAGCGGCACGCTCTGCAGCCCGCCTTGCAGCACGCCACAACCCGCGCTCAGGGTTCCCATCAGCAGAGTCCCCATGAGCACTGCCACCGCGGGGAGCCGACCCATCACTGACCCCCCGGCACCGTGGGCAGCGCGAGCATCGGCAGCGGCGGCGGTTGCCCGGCCTGCAGCGCAGTGATCACCTGGGCGACCGACGGTAGCGGAACGGCACCGGTGAGCTGAGGCTCCAGCGCCCGGCAGGTCTGCGCCAGCGTCGCCGGCACCTGCCGCGGGGTGCCGCGCCGGAGCAGCTCGCAGACCAGCAGGATCGGCGGCGACCTCAGCTCCTCGAGGTTTACCCGGGTGTCCACGGTGCCGGACGAGGCGTTGTAGGCGTTGCTCAGGTTGCCCAGCCCGAGGGGGGCAGTGTCGAGGATCTGGGCCAACGCGTCTCGTTGCCGCACCAGGACAGCGGTCACCTCGGTGAGCCGGTCCACGTTCGACCTCAGCACCGCCCGGTTGTCCTGCACGAAGGCGGCGACCTCGCCCAGCGCGATCGACAGCTGCCGCAGCGCCGCACTGAGGTCGCCACGCTCACCGGCCAGCAAGTTCGACACCTCGGCGAGCTGGGCGTTGAACTGCCGCACCTGCGCATCGTTGGCGGCCAGGGTGGACACCAAGGACTGCAGCTGGGTGATGGTGGCGAACAGGTCCTTGCGGGACCCGGCCAGCGTGGCGGACAGCTGTGCCACGTTGCCGATCGTGTCGTTGATCGCCTGACCATTGCCACCCAGGTTGCTCGCCCCGACGTCGAGCAGGTCAGAGAGGGCGCCCTGGCGGTTGGCACCGTTGGGCCCGAGCATGGTGGCGAGGTCGTTGGCGGCGCGAGCCAGGTCGTCCACCCCGAGCGGGACGGCGGTGCGCTCGAGGGGGATCACACCCCCGTCCGGCATCTTCGGCCCCCGCATGTAGGCGGGGGTCAGCTGGATGCTGCGCCCGGCGACCAAGCTGGGCGATACCACCACGGCCGAGGCGTTGGCCGGCACATCCACCGAGTCGTCGATCGTCATCACCACCTTGACGACCGGACCCTGCGGCTGTAACGAGGTGATCCGGCCGACCGGTACGCCGAGGATCCGAACCTCGTTGTCCGGGAACACCCCGACCGCGGAAGTGAAGTAAGCCGTGATGGTGCGCTCGGTGCCGCGGGTCAGCCACCACACGCCGGTGGTCGCCAGCAGGCCGAGCAGGCAGCCGATCGCGATCACCCGGGCCGTCCAGCCCATGCTCAGCACCCCGCCTCGTTGATCGTGAGCGGGCCCAGCGCGGTCGGTGGCGGCAACAACCCGCAGACGTAGTTGTCGATCCACCGCCCATTACCCACCGTGTTGGTGAACAGCCGGATGAACACCGGGGCCAGCTGCAGTGCCCGGTCCAGGTTGTGCTGGTTTCGCTGCAGCACCGCGGCCACCCGGTCGAGTTGCTCCAGCGCGGGACGCAGCTGGGCGCTGTTGTCCGCCACCAGGCCACGGAGCTGCAACGACAGCGTCTGGATGCTGGTCAGCAGCGCGCTGATCGCCTCCCGGCGGCGCCGAACCTCGGCCAGCAGCAGGTTGCCGTCGGCGAGTAGCCGCTCGAATTCGGAGTTGCGACTGGCCAGTACCCCGGACAGCTTGCTGGTGCCAGCCAGCAGCTGGCGGATCTCCTGGTCTCGGCTGGCGATGGTCCGGGACAACCGGGACAGCCCGTCCAGGGTGCCCCGGACCTCGCCGGGGGTGCCGCGGAAGGTGTCGGCCAGCGTCTGCAGGCTCTGCTCGAGCCGGCCGGTGTCGATCTGTTGGAGCGTCCCGGACAGGCCGTTGAGCGCCTCGATGACATCGTAGGGCGCCGCGGTGCGCTGCAGCGGGATTGCCACCGTGGGATCCATCGCGCGCTCCCCGCGCGGGTCCAGGCTCACCGACTTCGCGCCCAACAGGCTCTTGATCTCGATCGAGGCATTGGTCTGGTCCCCGATCCAGGCATCCCTGATCCGCAGGGACACCCGCACCCGGTCGCCGGCCAGCTCGACAGCGGTGACCCGGCCGACCTCGATCCCGGCGATGTATACCGGGTCCCCGGCCTGCAGGCTGGCGGCCTCGCTGAACTCCGCGGTGTAGGTGGTGCCGCCGCCGATGATCGGCAGGCGGTCGGCGTTGTACGCGGCGGTGGCCAGCAGCGCGATGACGACCAGGCCGATGATCCCGATCACGATCGGGTCACGCTGCCGTAGCGACGTCATGGCGAGCACCTCGCGGCGGGCGGCGGGGTGGTCAGCGGGACCACCAGAGGCACGCCGGCTGCGTCCGGCAGCGGAACCGTGACGGTGCCCTCGATGCCGCACAGGTAGAAGTTGAAAAACGAGCCGTAGCTGGCGGCGCGGCTGAGCGTGTTGAGTTTGTCCGGCAAGAACCGCAGCACCCCGTCGACGACCTGCTCGCTGTCGGCCAGATTGGTGGACAGGGCGCCCAGCGCGGCGATGTCGTCGCGCAGCGCGGGCCGGGCATCGCCGAGCAGGCCGGCGGTGGCGTCGGCGAGCGCCTCGATCGAGACGATCGCCTCGCCGATCGGCGCGCGATCCGCGGCCAACCCCGAGACCAGCCGCTGCAGCTGCCGGATCAGCGACGACAGCTGCTCGTCGCGGGCGTTAACGGTGTCCAGCACGGCGTTCAGGTTCGCGATCAGCTCGCCGATTACCCGGTCGCGGTCGGCGAGGTCCCTGGTCAGCGAGGAGGTGCTGGCGAGCAGGCTTTCCACGGTGCCGCCCTGACCCTGCAGTACCTGCACGATCTCGAAGGACAGCTGGTTGACCTGCGCCGGGTCCAACCCGACGAGCAGCGGCGTGAACCCGTTGAACAGCACGGTGAGGTTCAACGGCGGCGTGGTGCGCTCGATCGGGATCAACCCGCCCGGCTGCAGGCTCTCACCGACCGGGCCGGCGCCGCGCTCCAGGGCGAGGTAGCGCTGCCCGATGAGGTTGCGGTACAGCACGGACGCCGTCACCGACGCCGGCAAGCGTTGACCGGAGTCCACGCTGAAACCCACCCGCGCGACCCGCCGATCGACGAGCTCGATGGAATCCACCGACCCCACCCGAACACCCGCGATCCGCACGTCGTCGCCCACCAGCAGGCCACTGACGTCGGTGAACCTCGCCAGGTAGCCGGACCGGCTGGTCAGCGTGGTATTGGCGATCGTCAGCGCGAGCAGGCCGGTCGCCAGTGTGGTGACGACGGTGAACACGGTCAGCTTCACCAGCGGCGCAACGACCCCCCTCACCGCAGCGTCACCTCCGTTCCACGCACCAGCGGGCCGACCAGGAAACTGGTCCAGCCGGGGATCTCCGCGGGTTGCTCGCCGCTGGCCGAGGCGAGCAGCACGGCGATGAACTGCTGCTCGGCCGGGGAGTTCGGCAGGCCGGTGCCGGGGGACGGGTCCTCAGGGCCGGGTGGTGGCACCGTCGAGCCGTCCTGGATCGGGCCACCCGGGTACTGCGGGAACTTCGTTCCGTCGCGTACGGGATAACAACGCGGGCCGCGATCCTCTTCATAGCTCGGCTCGTCCACCCCGGGCAGGTACTTCCCGCGGTTGTTGGTGACCTCCAGGTAGACGTGCACCCCTGGCTGGTTGGTGCCCACGCCCAACACCCGGTTGAGCTGGGGCACCAGGCCGGCGATCTGGTTCAGCAGGCAGGGGTACTCCGGGGCATACCTGGCCAGCGACTCCAGGGTGGGCCTACTGTCCGCAGCCAGCGCGATGAGGTTGCGCTGGTTGTCACGCAGGAAACCGTGGAGGTCGTCGGACACTCGGATGACCGACGAGAACAGCCCGGCCAGGTTCTCGCGCTGCTCGAACACGGTACGGGTGGTGGTGGACAGATCCGCCAGCGCGGCCAGCAGGTCCGGGGCAGCCTGGGTGTAGGTGTCAGCCAGGTCGGCGGTCCGGGTGATGTCCTCCCGCAGTTGCGGCAGCGCGGTGTTCAGCCCGCTGACCAGCTGCTGCACTCTTACCAGAGTGTCGCCGAGCTGGCTGCCGCGACCGCGCAGCGCCCCGGAGATCGCGCCGAGCGTGCTGGCCAGGTCCTGCGGCGCCACGTCCTGCAGTAGTGGCAGCAGGCTGTCCAACGCCGACTCCAGTTCCCGGGCCGGCTGGCTGCGGTCCCGGGGGATGACGTCACCCGCGGCCAGCGGCCGTCCTGACGGGCGCTGCGGCAGGACGAGTGAGACGTACTTCTCCCCGAACAGCGTCTTGGGCAGCAGCCGGGCGCTGACGTTGTCCGGGATCAGGTGCACTAGCTCGGGGTTCAGCGTCAGGTGCACCGTGGCCACGCCACCCGAGGAGCTCACGTCGGCCACCTCGCCGACGATCAACCCGCGGACCTTGACGTCCGAGCGCTGGTGCAGCTGCAGGCCGGTGTGATCGGTGTGCAACGTCACCGGGATGCCGCGGGCGAAGGCACCGGAATACTTCGCGATGGACAGCCCGACCAGCGAGCTGACCACGATCAGGAACGCGACGCCCTGCAGCCTGCGCCGGATCACCACAGCGGTCACCCGGACACCCGCACCGAGGTCATCGTGCCGAAGATGGCCAAGGTCAGGAAGAAGTCCATGATGGCGACGATCACGATACAGGCCCGCACCGCGCGCCCCACGGCGATGCCCACCCCGGCCGGCCCGCCGGTGGCCCGGTAACCGTAGTGGCAGCAGACCAAGATAATCACGAAGGCGAAGGTCAGGACCTTCAGATAGGACCATAGGATGTCGCCGACCGGGAGGAACAGGGTGAAATAGTGGTCGTAGGTCCCTCCGGGTAGCCCGTTGATCACCGTGACGTTCAGCCGGGATGCGGCGTAGGACATGATCAGCCCGATGGTGTACATCGGAATGATCGCGATGAGGCCGGCAATCACCCGGGTGGTGATCAGGTACGGCACGCTGGGCACGCTCATCGTCTCCAGCGCGTCGATCTCCTCGGAGATCCGCATCGCCCCGAGTTGCGCGGTGTAGCCCGCGCCCAGCGTGCAGATCAGAGCTTGCGACGCGACCAGCGGAGCAATGTCGCGGGTGTTGAAGTACGCGGTGATGAACCCGGTCAGGGCCTGGACGCCAATGCTGTCCAGCGCCCGAAAACCCTGCAGGCCCACCACACTCCCGACGAACAGTGACAACGCGGCCATCACACCGGCGGTGCCGAGGATGATGATCAGGGCGCCCGAGCCGAAGCTGACCTCAGCCAGTAGCCGGGCGATCTCCTTGCGGTATCGCCGCAGGGTGCGTGGGATCCACCCGATGGCCCGACCGTAAAGCGAGAGCTGATCGCCGAAGTCGTCCAGCTTCTCCAGCGGAGCCTGCGCGACCCTGCGGACCCGTTGGGTCATCGTGGTCACCGTGTCACCCCCCCTTCGGCGGCACGATCTGCAAGTAGATCGTGGTGACCACGAGATTGATCAGGAACACCAGTGCGAAAGAGATCACTACGGACTGGTTGACGGCATCACCCACCCCCTTGGGACCCGGCGGTGGGTTGAGCCCTCGGTACGCGGCGACGATCCCTGCGACCAGCCCGAACAGTGCCGCCTTGATCTCGCTGACCACGATGTCGGAGACCTGCGCGATGGTGGTGAAACTGGCGATGTAGGCCCCGGGCGTGCCGCCCTGGACCACGACGCTGAAGTAGTAGCCGCCCGCCACACCCACGACTGTGGCCAGCCCGTTGAGCACGAGCGCGACCACGATCATCGCGAGCACCCGGGGCACGACCAGGCGCTGGATCGGCGAGATGCCGAGCACTTCCAATGCGGCGATCTCCTCGCGGATGGTACGCGCTCCCAAATCAGCGCAGATCGCCGCGCCGCCGGCGCCGGCGATCAGCAGCGCGGTGGTGATCGGCGCCGCCTGCTGGACGATGGCCAGCACGCTGCCGGCACCGGTCTGGGACTGGGCACCGAACTGCCTGGTGAGTTCGGCGAGCAACAACGCGATGGTCGCGCCGAACGGGATGACGAACAGGGCGGTGGGCAGCGCGGAGACCTTCGCGACGAACCACGCTTGTTCGATGAACTCCCGTACTGGGAACGGGCGCTGGAACAGCCTCCGCGTCACCTCCAGACCGAGCTCGAACAGCCGGCCGGTCTGGACCAGCGCGCCACGGCCCGGGAATCCGCTGCTCACCGAGTCTCGCTCTCTCCTTGGCTGGCGCGGATGGCGTTCTGGGCAGCGGCGGGCAGGGTGTGCAGCATGCCCATGAGGCGGTCCATGCGGCGCGACACGGCCTTGCGTTCGGGCAAGCCCGGCGAGGCCGTCAATTGGGGTTTGAGATCGGGTAACCCGGCCAACTCGCCCTCGATCTCGGCCAGTTCACGTTGGGCCTGGCCGGAGTCCTTCTCCTCCGACATCCCGATCGGACCCTGCCGGCGGCCGTTGAGGAACTGCGCGATCGCCGGTTCCGCACTGGTCAGCAGCATCTCGCGGGGTCCGAACATGGCCAGCTGCTTGCGGTAGAGCATGCCGATGTTATCCGGCAGGATCTGGGCGGTGTTGATGTCGTGGGTGACGATCAGAAACGTGGCATCGGTCTGCGCGTTGAGATCTACGATCAATTGGTTCAGATAGGCTGTGCGGACCGGGTCCAGCCCCGAGTCCGGCTCGTCGAACAACACGATCTCCGGATCGAGCACCAGGGCCCGGGCCAGGCCTGCCCGCTTGCGCATTCCCCCGGAGAGCTGCCCGGGAAACTTGCGCTCGTCGCCGGTCAGCCCGACCATCTCCATCTTCTCGCCCACGATGGCGCGGATCTCGGTCTCGGACTTGCGGGTGTGCTCGCGTAGCGGGAAAGCGATGTTGTCATACAGGTTCATCGAGCCGAACAACGCGCCATCTTGGAACAGCACCCCGAACAGCTTGCGGATCTCATACAGCCTGCGCTCGCTGCAGCGCACCAGATCGGTATCATGAATGACGATCGAGCCGCGTTCAG